>CAMLPZ010000075.1 GCA_946482045.1 uncultured Asticcacaulis sp. | reverse complement strand
GATCCGCTACGCAGCTCATCAGAGTTCAAGCGGGAAGGGACAGCCACAATAACAGGACCCCTCCGGTGCAAACCGGAGGGGTTTTTGTTTGGGCTTAATACAGCAAGATCGGGAACGCCGAGCGCCTGAAGATATGGCATCTTGTCTTTATACACAGGAGCCAGCCATGAAACCTATACAGCGCGTCAACTACGCCCACCGTATCGATCGTGTCCTTCGTCACTTGGAAACGCTCGATGCCGACACACAGCCGGAGGTCAATGCCCTGGCCGATGTCGCCGCCCTGTCGCCCTTTCATTTTCACCGAATCTACCGGCTGATGACTGGCGAAACCCTGGGGGAGACGCTCAAACGCATCCGACTGGTCCAGGCCGTACCGCAATTGGCGGGCGAGGCGCCGATCACCGCAGTGGCGGGTGCGGCGGGATACGCGACGCCCCAGGCCTTCGCCCGCGCACTCAAGGCAGAAACCGGCTTCACAGCGTCCGAGATCCGCATATCGTCCGCCATCCGCAGCCAACTCGACGAGACCTTGCGCCGCCCGGCCGGCGGCGACCAGCCCATCGCGGTCGAGATCGTTTCGACCGAGCCCCTGCAGTTGGTGGCGCTGCGCAATGTCGGCGCCTACGCCGAACTCAACGCAGCCTATCACCGCTTGTTCAGCCAGGTTTTCGCCGAGCTGCCCATGGACGCGCTGCGCGGCCTATACGGCTACAAACACGACGATCCGCGCTTCGTAGCGCCCACTGAATGCCGCGCGGAAGTGGCGATTGACGTTGGTGGCCGATATTGTCCAAGCGGTAATCTGCACGCGATTGAGGTTCCGGGCGGCCGGGCATATCGTCTGCGCCACTTGGGCGACTATGATGCCATTCAGCAGACCGTCGATGCACTTTATGCCACCGCGATCGAGGCGGGTGAGGACCTGGCAGACCGGCCGCCTTTGTTCCACTACCTCGACGACCCGGAAGACGTGGCGGAGGCCGACCTCCGCTGCGATATCTACCTACCGACCCTGTAACAACGATCCGCATTGACACTTTATACGCGGGTGCTACCAATACATGCGTTCAGAGATGGGGTGTCATGGGTCGAGTCGTTGCTTTGGGACGAGTGTTTTTCGGACTGGTCGTGGTCGGCCTGCTGGCCTCCGCGTGCGTCCACAAGCCGTCTGTAGCTGTCGCTGATCCGGAACCCGCGCCTGTCGAAGTTGGCGCCGTTAAGCGCGGTGAGAATCTCTATGACGTCGTCTATATCGGCGACGCCAAGGGCTCGACCGAATATGTCCGCGACATGACTCTTTACCAGTCGGCGGAGCTGTGCCAGTCGCAGGGCTTTGCCTATTTCCGCGCCAGCCATGCACCAGCCTATTCCACCCATGAGGCACCCAAGACGCCTGCGGTCGAACAGCCGAAGCTGACCATGCAGGTCTCCTGCCTGCTGGCCGCCAATGACGCTACAGTGTCCTACGGCGTCAACGAGGTCATCGACCGCGTCCGCATCAGCTATAATCTACGATAGTTTTTGCTTTATCGCGATATTTAAGCCGAAGCCGCTGCACACCTTTCGGCATATCGGTCGATTTGTCAGTCCGTTTGCGGACTTTGGCGGCCCCCCGATCTGGCATTGAATGCCGCCTGTTTCTACCCTGCCTGAACAGGAGGTATCCATGATCTTGATTGGCCAATACGACTCTCCCTTTGTGCGCCGCGTTGGCATTGCCATGACGCTCTACGGCTTTGTGTTCGAACACAGGCCGTGGTCGACTTTTGGCGACGGTGAATTGATAGCGCCGTTCAACCCGTTGCGGCGCGTGCCGACCCTGGTGCTCGACGACGGCAGCGTCATTATCGAAAGCGCCTGTATTCTCGACTGGATCGAAGAGCGGAAGGGCGACGGTCACCTGATCGCCAAGTCCGGCCCCGAACGGCAAAAGGCTCTATATTATATGGCGCTCAGCATGGGTTTTTCCGATAAGTGCGTGGCGATGTTCTACGAGAAGGTGCTGCACCAGCAGACATCGGATATTTGGCTGGGCCGGCTGGAAACCCAGATCGCTTCTGTGCTCGACCGACTGAACGCCATCCGCGCCGAGGCGGCCACGCCGTGGCTGCTGGGACAATATCTCGGTCATGCGGACATCGCGCTTGGCTGCGCCGTCCGTCACGCGCGCGAGGCGCACGGTGATTCTATAGACTGGACCCGATGGCCGGCACTGATCGCCCACAGCGAAGCCTGCGAGGCCCTGCCGGTCTTCGACAGCATCTCGCAACCCTTTATAGGACCGTCCACTGACTAGCTGTTGATTTTGTTAACTACCTTCGTTTCCGGCGTTTCAATCATGTTACGCTATGGTCGGCGGCAAATTGCTACCTTGCCCGCTGGACATCAATGCCGCAGACCAACCGCATCGAGATCATCCGTCCTCAGGACTTGACGCCTGAAGACGAGGCCCTGTGGACCGCTTTCTTGAGCGAGCGGCCGGATCTCCACGGTCCCTATTTCGACCTGCGCTACGTCAAAGCCATCGGCCGCGACGTGCCGCACGCCGGCATTGCCCGTATTTGGCAAGACGGCGAGGTCGTCGGCTATTTCGCCTACCAGGTCCGTTCGGGCACGCTCCAGCCGCTGGGCGCGCCGCTTAGCGACTATCACGGCATCGTCGGCAAGCCCGGTGTCAGTGTCGATTTCGAAGCCTTATTGCGCGCCGCCCATGCGCGCCGTCTCGAATTTCAGGGCTGGGTCGGCAATATGACCGAGCGCGCGCCGGGCGTGCAACTGACGCGCCGTGTGGCCGACGCCAGCCAGGGATTCGACCACTGGTGGGGCACGCAGGATGCGGCGCACCACAAGTTCTTCAAGAACATCTCGCGCTGCCAGCGCAATATCGAAAAAGACTTCGGCGGCTTTGAATTCAGCTGGGAGCCTGTGACGCCGCACCTGTTGAACTGGGTGCTGGATATCAAGCGCGAACAGTATCGCAAGTCCGGCATGCACGACGTCTTCGACTGCGGCTGGACGCGGACCCTGCTCGATAACCTGGCGGCTTATGACGATGAGCGCTTCGGCCTGCGCGCCGGCGTCTTCCGCAATGATGGCCGCATCGTCGCCGCGGAGATCAGCCTGACCGACGGTGAGGACGTTCACCTGTGGTTCCCGGCCTACGATCCCTACTATTACCGCTACTCGGTTGGCATCCTGCTGACGGTCGCCATCATTCGCCACATGGCGCCTGATGGCTATAAGCGATTCGATTTCGGCACCGGTGGCGAGGACTACAAGTCACCGCTAACAACCGATGGTGGCGTGTGTCTCGAAGGCGAATATACGCCGCACCCGATGCTGATCAGCACGCTGATTAATGCGGCGGCCAAGGCGCTGCCCATGGCCGAAGCAGAATTCGAGGCGGCGCGACTCAGCCTGCGCCGCCGCATGAAGCTGATTCGCGCCACCGAGCTGGGCATGAGCGGGTGGGGCAGGGCGCTGCTCAGCTTGTCGCAACGCGCGGTCATGCGTTTTACCGACAAGGCAGCGTAAGCCTTACTTCGCCTCGAATCGCGCAAGGGCCGTGGTGCGGCCCTTGTCGAGCGACAGGGTGGAGCCCGTAAGCGTGTAACTGTCGGCCTCGGTGAACACGGCCAAATAAGCCGCTTCCGTCTGCATCCCATCAGCGCACGCCATCCGCGTCGAACCCACGCCGTTGAAGCGTATACGCTTTTCCGGCAGGATTTCGTAATTGCCGAAGAAGCGGTTGCACCCGCCATTGCCGTTGATCTTGTTGTCGGTCGTCAGGTTCAGCGTTGGCGGCCGTTCCAACTTGGCTACCGCCTGGCCATTGAGTTCCACCAGCACCCATTCCTTGCCGGCTAACTGAAAGCTGGCTTCCGCCGGTGGTGCGGCCGAATAGGTGCCGTCGCTGGAACACGCCGCCAGAAGACCGGCGGACAGGCAAAGCGGCAACAGGTATTTCATGGTGCATCTCCGGGCACATATAACGTGTAACGTGCGTCCACATGGTCAGCGCGATTGCAATTTTTCAATGTGGAGTGCAATAGGGCGGCAGGGTGGCGCTTTTTCGCAAAAGCTTATTTTATCCCCGGTTTCGTGAAATCGCCTCTTGACGTACGTGGCCCTCGCAAGTATGTACGCGCACTCTGTTAGATCGGCTGTGGCGCTGAAGCGCTAGACGCGGTCTGCAAGCATAATAACCAGGCCGTCCGGCAACCTCTATCTAAAGAGACCATGGATGGTTTGATCAATGGCCCGCGGCGGGTTCTCCCGCTGTTGGGCTTTGTTTTTGCGGATTACGCGTCCGGACTGGTGGGCCTCTCTTCGGAGAACCTCGAGTTACGGGCTGGTCTTTGAAATGGTTCACTGGACGCGTTAAACGCCCCTTTGAGGAAAACGAGCGATATGGATCGTCAAAATATCCGCATCAGGCTCAAGGCCTTCGATCACCGCGTCCTGGATCATTCCACGCGCGAAATCGTCAATACGGCCAAGCGCACTGGTGCCACCGTACGGGGCCCGATTCCCCTGCCTACGCTTATCGAGCGTTTCACCGTCAACCGTTCGCCGCACGTCGACAAGAAGTCGCGCGAGCAGTTTGAGATCCGCACGCACAAGCGCGTGCTTGATATCGTCGATCCGACCCCGCAGACCGTGGACGCGCTGATGAAGCTCGACCTGTCGGCAGGTGTCGATGTCGAGATCAAGATTTAAGGGGCGCCAAATCATGACTAACGCGATGCGTACAGGTTTGATCGCTAAAAAGCTCGGTATGACCCGCTTCTTCGATGAAGCCGGCCAGCACGTTCCGGTTACCGTGCTCTCGCTCGACGGCTGCCAGGTCGTTGCGCAAAAGACCAAGGCCAAGGACGGCTACGTTGCTCTGCAACTGGGCGCCGGCACAAAGAAGGCCAAGAACACCTCGAACGCCGAGCGCGTTCGTTTCGCCAAGGCTCAGGTCGAGCCGAAGGCCATCCTCACGGAATTCCGCGTTTCTGAAGACGCTCTGATCGAAGTCGGTGCTGAATTCACCGCCGATCACTTCGTCGAGGGTCAGCGCGTCGATATCCAGGGCATCACCATCGGTAAGGGTTTTGCGGGCGCCATGAAGCGCTGGAACTTCGGTGGTCTGCGTGCGACCCACGGCGTCTCGGTCTCGCACCGTTCGCATGGTTCGACGGGTAACCGTCAGGACCCGGGCCGTACCTTCCCGGGCAAGAAGATGGCCGGTCACTACGGCGTCGAAACCGTCACCACCCTGAACCTGCAGGTCGCTCGCATCGATGCGGAGCGTGGCCTGGTGTTCATCCGTGGCGCGGTTCCGGGCGCCGAAGGCTCCTACGTCAAGATCCGCGACGCGGTAAAGAAGGCGGCGCCTGCCGGCCTGAAATTCCCCGGCGCGATTAAGTCGGCTGCTACTGCGGCGCCTGCCGCTGCTGAGGAAGCCCCTGCTGAAGAGGGTGCTGAATAATCATGAAACTCGACGTCATCAAGCTCGACGCCTCCAAGGCTGGCTCGGTCGATCTCTCCGATCTCGTTTTCGGGATCGCGGACATCCGCGCCGACATCCTGGCGCGCGTCGTCAACTGGCAGCTGGCCAAGCGC
Source organism: uncultured Asticcacaulis sp. (assembly GCA_946482045.1). Next base: position 9,629 of record CAMLPZ010000075.1, on the reverse strand, counting down.
CGCGCCGGTACGCACAAGGTTCAGACCCGCAACGAGAATTCTCGTACGGGTAAAAAGATGTACAAGCAAAAGGGCTCCGGCGGCGCTCGTCACGGTTCGCGCCGTGCGCCGCAGTTCGTCGGCGGTTCGCGCGCTTTCGGTCCGGTCGTGCGTGATCACGGCTTCGACCTGCAAAAGAAGGTTCGCGCCCTCGGTCTGCGTCACGCCCTGTCGTCAAAGGTTCGTGATGGTTCGCTGATCGTCCTCGACGCCGCGACCGTTGACAGCCCGAAGACCTCGGCGCTCAAGGCTTCCTTCGAGAAGCTGGGCCTGAAGAACGCGCTGTTCATCACCGGTCCGGAAGTTGACGCCAACTTCGCCATGGCTTCGCGCAACATCCCCAATATCGACGTCCTGCCGACCGCGGGCCTGAATGTCTATGACATCCTGCGCCGTGAAAAGCTGGTTCTGACGAAGGCGGCGGTTGAAGCTATCGAAGCTCGCTTCGCAGTGGAGGCCTAAGTTATGGCTGCTACCATCCGCAATTTCGACGTGCTGCTGTCGCCGCACATCACCGAAAAGGCCTCGATTCTGGCTGAACAGAACAAGGTCGTCTTCAAGATCGCCCTCGACGCGTCCAAGGACGAAGTCGCTTCGGCCGTTGAAGCTATCTACAACGTCAAGGTCACCAAGGTGAACACCATCGTCACCAAGGGCAAGACCAAGCGGTTCAAGGGCATTATGGGCCGCCGCAACGACGTGAAGAAAGCGATCGTGACCCTGGCCGAAGGCCAGTCGATCGATATCACGACCGGCCTGTAAGGAAAGATTGAACAATGGCTTTGAAGCAATTTAATCCGACCTCGCCCGGCCGCCGCCAGCTCGTTCTGGTGGACCGTTCCGAGCTGCACAAGGGCAAGCCCGAAAAGTCGCTGGTCGAAGGTCTGACGAAGTCCGGCGGCCGTGGCGCCGGCGGCCGCGTCGCTGTCCGCTTCCGTGGCGGCGGTGCGAAGAAGCTCTATCGCATCATCGACTTCAAGCGTCGCAAGTTCGACGTGCCGGCGACGGTCGAGCGTCTGGAATATGACCCGAACCGTTCGGCTTTCATCGCCCTGATCGTGTATCAGGACGGCGAAAAGGCCTACATCCTGGCTCCGCAACGCCTCAAGGCCGGTGACACCGTCATTGCGTCCGAACGCGTCGACGTGAAGCCGGGTAACGCCGCTCCGCTGCGCTCGCTCCCTATCGGCACCATCATCCACAATGTGGAAATGAAGCCGCTGAAGGGCGGTCAGCTGGCCCGTTCGGCTGGCGCCTACGCCCAGCTGGTTGGCCGCGATGCCGGCTACGCTCAGATCCGCCTCGGTTCCGGCGAGCTGCGCATGGTGCTCGACACCTGCATGGCCACCGTCGGCGCCGTGTCGAACCCCGACCACATGAACCAAAGCCTGGGTAAGGCCGGCCGTTCGCGTCACCTGGGCTTCCGCCCGCACGTCCGCGGCGTCGCCATGAACCCTGTCGACCACCCGCACGGTGGTGGTGAAGGCAAGACCTCGGGCGGCCGTAACCCGGTCACCCCGTGGGGCGTCCCGACCAAGGGCCGCAAAACTCGTACCAACAAGGCGACGGACAAGTTCATTATCCGTTCGCGTCACGTCAAGAAGGCTCGCTAAACCATGGCTCGCTCCGTATGGAAAGGACCCTTCGTGGATGGCCACCTTCTGAAGAAGGCGGACGCCGCGCTCAGCTCGGGTCGCAAGGAAGTCATCAAGACCTGGTCGCGCCGCTCGGTCATCATGCCGCAATTCGTCGGCCTGACCCTCGGTGTCTACAACGGTCAGAAGCATGTCCCGGTTCTCATCAGCGAGGACATGGTCGGCATGAAGCTCGGCGAGTTCTCGCCGACGCGCAACTTCCCCGGTCACGCCGCCGATAAGAAGGCGAAGAGGAAGTAATCATGTCGCAGACCAAGAATCCTCGTCGCGTCGAAGCCAACGAAGCCCGCGCCAAGCTGGTTTCGGTGCGCATCTCGCCGCAGAAGCTCAACCTGGTCGCCGCCTCGATCCGCGGTCTCAAGGTTCAGCGCGCCCTGAACGAACTGGAATTCTCGCGCAAGCGCATCGCCAAGGACGTCCGCAAGGCGCTTTATTCGGCGATCTCGAACGCGGAAAACAACCACAACCTCGACATCGACAACCTGGTTGTCGCCGAGGCCTTCGTCGGCAAGGGCATCGTCATGAAGCGCTTTGCTTCGCGTGCCCGCGGCCGTTCGTCGCGTATCATGAAGCCGTTCTCCGAACTGACGATCGTTGTTCGTGAACTCGGTCAGGAGGCCGCATAATGGGTCAGAAAGCTAATCCGATCGGCCTGCGCCTTGGCATCAACCGTACCTGGGACTCGCGCTGGTTCGCGGCCCGCACGGAATACGCCAAGCTGCTGCACCAGGACCTGAAGATCCGTAAGGAACTGAAGGAAAAGCTCAATGCTGCCGGCGTCAGCCGCATCATCATCGAGCGTCCGCACAAGAAGTGCCGCGTCACCATCTACGCCGCCCGTCCGGGCGTCGTGATCGGCAAGAAGGGCGCTGACATCGACAAGCTCCGCAAGGACGTGTCGAAGCTGACCGAAGGTGAAGTGTTCCTGAACCTGGTCGAAGTCCGCAAGCCGGAAGTCGACGCTCAGCTGGTCGCCGAATCGATCACTCAGCAGCTGGAACGCCGCGTGGCTTTCCGTCGCGCCATGAAGCGTTCGATCCAGTCCGCCATGCGTCTGGGCGCCAAGGGCATCCGTATGAACCTGTCGGGTCGTCTCGGCGGTGCGGAAATCGCCCGTATGGAATGGTACCGCGAAGGCCGCGTGCCTCTGCACACCCTGCGCGCCGATATCGACATGGGCTTCGCTGAAGCCCTGACCACCTACGGCATCATCGGTGTCAAGGTGTGGATCTTCAAGGGTGAAGTCCTTGAGCACGATCCGATGGCCCAGGACAAGCGCTGGAGCCAGGAAGCTTCGGGCCCGTCGTCGAGCGAGCGCCCTGAGCGTTCGGACCGCGGCGATCGTAACAACCGCGGCCCGCGCCGCGACCGTAACAAGGAGGCCTAAGCCATGATGCTTCCTAAGCGCACAAAATACCGCAAGGCCTTCAAGGGCCGCATCCACGGCAATGCCAAGGGTGGCTATACGCTCAACTTCGGTTCGTACGGTCTGAAGACCGTCGAGCCGGAGCGTCTGACCGCCCGTCAGATCGAAGCCGCCCGCCGCGCCATCACCCGCCAGATGAAGCGTCAAGGCCGCGTCTGGATCCGTATCTTCCCGGACCTGCCCGTGACGGGCAAGCCGGCCGAAGTCCGGATGGGTTCGGGCAAGGGGGCCGTGGATTACTGGGCCGCTCGCGTGGCGCCAGGCCGTATCCTGTTTGAAATCGACGGCGTGCCGGACGACATCGCGCGTGAAGCGCTGCGTCTGGGCGCTGCGAAGCTGCCGGTTTCCACCCGCGTCGTGACCCGTCTCGACGCTGGCGTTGCCGCTGCTGCGGAGTAATTGATATGACCAAGATCGCTGATCTGCGCAGCAAGACAACCGACCAGCTGCACGAAGAACTCCTGAGCCTGAAGAAGGAGCAGTTCAACCTGCGCTTCCAGAAGGCGACCGGCCAGTTCGAAAAGACCCACCGCGTCAACGAGATCCGCAAGGATATCGCCCGCATCCAGACCCTGCTGACGGCTCAAAAGGCCGCGGCGAAGTCTGCCTAAGAGGATTAGACCATGCCCAAACGCATTCTTGAAGGTCTGGTTGTTTCCGATAAGGGCGACAAGACCGTTGTTGTGAAGGTGGAACGCACGATCCTGCATCCCGTTCTGAAGAAGACGGTGCGGAAGTCGAAGCGTTATCACGCTCACGATGAGAACAATACTTACAAGGCCGGCGAAACCATTCGTATCATCGAATGCGCGCCCAAGTCGAAGCTGAAAACGTGGGAAGTCCTCCCGCGCGAAGCGTGAAGCCAGGAGTTTAAGTCATGATTCAGATGCAAACTAACCTGGATGTCGCCGACAACTCTGGCGCCCGCCGGGTCATGTGCATCAAGGTGTTGGGCGGCTCCAAGCGCCGCTACGCCTCGGTGGGCGACCTGATCGTCGTTTCGGTCAAGGAAGCCATCCCGCGCGGCCGCGTGAAGAAGGGTGACGTCCTGCGCGCCATCGTCGTTCGCACGTCCAAGGACATCCAGCGTAAGGACGGTTCGGTGATCCGTTTCGACACCAACGCCGCCGTTATCGTCAACAAGTCGAGCGAGCCGATTGGCACGCGTATCTTCGGGCCGGTCCCGCGCGAACTCCGCGCCAAGAACCACATGAAGATCATTTCGCTGGCTCCGGAGGTCATCTAAATGTCTGCCAAGATTAAGAAGGGCGATAACGTCGTCGTCCTGACCGGCAAGGACAAGGGCCGCAGCGGCACCGTTCTGAAGGTCCTTCCCGAAGACAACCGCGTGGTTGTCCAGGGCATCAACATGGTCCAGCGCCATACCCGTCCGTCGCAGTCGAACCCGAACGGCGGCATCGTCAACAAGGAAGCGTCGCTGCACATTTCCAACGTCGCCCACGTCGATTCGAACGGCAAGCCGACCCGCGTCGGTTTCAAGGTCGAAGGCGACAAGAAGGTCCGCGTTGCCAAGACGACCGGAGATGTCATCAATGGCTGATACTTACACCCCGCGCCTCAAGTCGGTGTACCTGGAGACCATCCGGGCCGCCCTGAAGGAAGAGTTCGGTTACACGAACGAAATGCAGGTCCCCAAGCTCGACAAGATCGTCGTGAACATGGGTATCGGTGAAGCCACTGCCGACTCCAAGAAGGTCCAGGCGGCCATCAAGGACCTGGCGGCCATCACCGGCCAGAAGCCCGCTCCGACCCGCGCCCGCAAGTCGATCGCCGGCTTCAAGCTGCGCGAAGGCATGGTTGTCGGCGCCAAGGTGACGCTGCGCAAGGAACGTATGTACGAATTCCTCGACCGTCTGATCACGATCGCGCTGCCGCGCGTGAAGGACTTCCGCGGTCTGAACGGCAATTCCTTCGACGGTCGTGGCAACTATGCCATGGGCCTGAAGGAACATATCGTTTTCCCGGAAATCAACTACGATCAGATCGATCAGATGTGGGGCATGGACATCGTTGTCTGCACCACGGCCACGAGTGACAAGGAAGCCAAGGCGCTTCTGAAGCACTTCCAGTTCCCGTTCACTTCGTAAGGCGGGAGAGAGACACAAATGGCAAAGAAATCCGCTGTCAACCGCAACGAGATGGTCAAGAAGCTGGTCGCGCAATACGCTGCCAAGCGCGAGGCCCTCAAGGCGACCGCCAACGACGAAAGCCTGCCGCTTGAGGAGCGTTTCGAAGCGCGCCTGAAGCTGGCCAAGCTGCCGCGTAACTCGAACCCGACGCGTATCCGCAATCGCTGCGAACTGACGGGCCGTCCGCGCGCCTTCTATCGCAAGATGAAGATCAGCCGTATCGCTCTGCGCAAGCTTGGTAACGAAGGCCAGATTCCTGGTCTGACCAAGGCCAGCTGGTAAGGGAAGGGGACCACACACATGTTCGTCAATGATCCTCTCAGCGATATGATCGCCCGCATCAAGAACGCCGCCATGCGCAAGCGTTCGAAGGTGCTGACCCCCGCCTCCAAGCTGCGCGGCCGCGTGCTCGACGTCCTCAAGGACGAAGGCTACATCCGTGGTTACGAAGTCCTGGAAGTTCCGGGTGAGTTCCCGCAGTTCGAAATCGAGCTGAAGTATTTCGACGACCAGCCGGTCATCGCGGAAATTGCCCGCGTGTCCAAGCCGGGTCGCCGCGTCTATTCGTCGATCAAGGACCTGAAGCCGATCAAGAACGGCCTTGGGATCTCGATCCTGTCGACGCCCAAGGGCGTCATGTCTGACACTGCCGCCCGCGAAGCTAACGTCGGTGGCGAAGTTCTCTGCCGCGTCTATTAATAGACGCGGTCTGAGGACGCTTAAGGCACAAAAGGTTTTAAAATGTCTCGGATCGGTAAAAAGGCCATCTCCGTCCCGAACGGCGTGAACATCACGCTGGCGGGCCAGGACGTGACCGTAAAGGGCCCCAAGGGCCAGCTGAACTGGAAGGCCGTCGAGGAAATCGAAGTCCGCCAGGAAGGCAATGTCCTGCACATCTCGCCGCGTGGCGAGACGCAGCGTCACAAGGCCATGTGGGGCCTGTCGCGCACCCTGATCGCCAACATGGTGAAGGGTGTGACCGAAGGTTACGAAGTGACCCTGGAAATGGTCGGCGTCGGTTACCGCGCTGCCATGCAGGGCCAGAAGCTTGAGCTGTCGCTGGGCTTCTCGCACCCGGTCGTTCTCGATCCGCCCGCTGGCATCAAGTTCGAAGTGCCGAAGCAGACCGAAATCAAGATTGTCGGCATCGACAAGCAGGCCGTCGGCGAAATCGCCGCCAAGGTCCGCAAGATCCGTCCGCCTGAGCCGTACAAGGGCAAGGGTGTCAAGTACGCCGGCGAAAAGGTTCGCCGCAAGGAAGGCAAGAAGAAGTAAGTCATGGCTCTGTCTCCTCGTCAGCAAATGGCTCGCCGCGCGCAACGCAATCGTACGCGCCTGAAGAGCCTCGCCAACGGCCGCCTGCGTTTGTCGGTGTTCCGTTCGGACAAGAACATTTATGCCCAGATCATCGACGACGCCAATGGCGTCACGGTGGCTGCTGCTTCGTCGCTGGAAGGCGACAAGAAGCAGGGCTCCAACCAGGCTGCCGCCTCGGAAGTCGGCAAGCTGGTCGCTCAGCGCGCTATCGAAAAGGGCGTCAAGGACGTCGTCTTCGATCGTGGCGGCTACATCTATCACGGCCGCATCAAGGCGCTGGCGGAAGCCGCGCGTGAAGCCGGTCTCAACTTCTAAAGGTAATCCTCATGGCACGTCCAAGTGAAAACCGCGGTGAACGCCGCGATCGTACCGAGGAACCCTCGGAATTCGTTGAAAAGCTGGTTGCGATCAACCGCGTCGCTGCGACCGTCAAGGGCGGCCGTCGCTTCTCGTTCGCCGCTCTGATGGTCGTTGGCGACCAAAAGGGCCGCGTTGGCTACGGTCACGGCAAGGCACGCGAAGTGCCGGAAGCCATCCGCAAGGCGACCGAAGAAGCCAAGAAGTCGCTGATCCGCGTTCCGCTCCGTGAATCGCGCACGCTGCACCATGACGGTTACGGCCGTTGGGGCGCGGGCAAGATCCAGATGCGCGCTGCCCCTCCGGGCACGGGCGTCATCGCCGGCGGTCCGATGCGCGCCGTTCTCGAAACCCTTGGTGTTTCGGACGTCGTCGCCAAGTCGCTCGGTTCGTCCAACCCGTACAACATGGTGCGCGCCACGTTTGAAGCTCTGAAGGTGCAGTCTTCGCCCCGTCAGATCGCTTCCAAGCGCGGCAAGAAGGTCGCCGACCTGCTGAAGAGCCGCAATGACGGCGCTTCGTCGCCCGAAGCTCTGGAGGGCTAATCGATGGCTACCATCAAAGTCAAGCAGACCGGTTCGCCGATCCGCCGCACCAAGGACCAGCGCGCAACGCTCGCCGGCCTGGGTCTCAACAAGATGGGCCGCGTCTCCGAACTGGAAGACACCCCGTCGGTCCGCGGTATGATCGCCAAGGTCCAGCACATGGTGCAGATCGTCGACTAAAGCGATGTGCCGAAAAGTGTGAAGCGGTTTTCGGCTAAAACATCGTGATTAAAAAAGGTCGATAAAGACATTTCAGGGGCGCGGACATCATCCGCGCCCTTGATTCTTTGAGGGGCGTGCTGTAACAGGCGCGCTTCGTTTGCGTATCGCCTAAAAGGCGGAGCAATCAGACAATTATTCACGCCGAGTAGGGCCACGCCCTGCGTATTCCAAGGAGAAGGCACATGACCAAGCTGAACGAAATCCGTGACAACGAAGGCGCCACCAAGGGCCGCATGCGCGTGGGCCGTGGCCCCGGCTCCGGCAAGGGCAAGACCTCGGGCCGCGGCGTCAAGGGCCAGAAGTCGCGTACTGGCGTGTCGCTGCTCGGCTTCGAAGGCGGTCAGATGCCGCTGTACATGCGTATGCCGAAGCGCGGCTTCAACAACCCGTTCGCCCTCAAGCTGGCCGAAGTCAACCTGTGGCGCCTGCAGGACGCCGTTGACGCTGGCAAGCTCGACGCTTCCAAGCCGATCGACGGCGCGGCCCTGGTCGCTGCCGGTGTTATCCGCCGCGAACTGGACGGCGTTCGCGTCCTGGGCGAAGGCGAGCTGAAAGCAAAGCTTGACATCACCGTCTGGTCGGCGACCGCTTCGGCGGCCAAGGCCATCGAAGCCGCCGGTGGCAAGCTGACGCAAAAGCGTCCGGCCAAGACCGCCGAAGCCTGATTGACGTTTTGATGACCATACCCCATATGGGCTGAGGGCCGGGCAGGGGGCGTAATCGTAGATTCGCCGTCCAACTGATGCCGTCAGCCCGTGTGGGACAGGATGCCAGGCTTGTTGAGTCTGGCTGAATTCGAGGATTTTAATGGCATCAGCTGCTGAACAATTAGCCGCAAATATGAATTTCGGCGCCTTCGCCAAGGCGACTGACCTGCACAAGCGCCTGCTGTTCACGTTGGGCGCCCTGATCATTTACCGTCTCGGGACCTATATCCCGCTGCCCGGTATCGATTCGGCGGCCTTCGCCCAGGCGTTTTCAGGCCAGGCCAATGGCATTTTCGGCATGATGAACATGTTCGCCGGCGGCGCCGTCGAACGTATGGCTGTCTTCGCTCTGAACCTGATGCCATACATTTCGGCGTCGATCATCGTTCAACTGATGGGCTCAGTCTATCCGCCCTGGGAAAAGCTCCGCAAGGAGGGCGGCGAAGCCGGCCGCAAGCAGCTTAACCAGTATACCCGCTACCTCACCGTCATCCTGGCGCTGGTTCAGTCATTCGGCATCGCTTCGGCTATGTTCCAGAGCGGCATGACGATCGACAAGCAGAACGGCGTCTTCTTTATCGTCACGGCGATGACGACTCTGACGGCCGGCACGCTGTTCCTGATGTGGCTGGGTGAGCAAATCACGTCGCGCGGCATCGGCAATGGTTCGTCGATAATTATCTTCGCCGGCATTATTGCCGTCCTGCCGAAGACGCTGACCCTTCTTCTGGGCCAGGCGCAGCAGGGCCAGATCGCCCCCTTCGTGCTACTTCTGCTCCTCCTGGTCCTGGTGGCGACGATCGTCTTCATCGTCTTCATGGAGCGCTCGCAGCGCCGTCTGCTGGTGCAGTACCCCAAGCGCCAGGTTGGCAATCGCATGATGGGTGGCGAAAGCTCTTTCATGCCGCTGAAGGTCAACACCGCCGGTGTCATCCCGCCGATCTTCGCCTCGTCGCTGCTGCTGATGCCGACCTCGGTCATGGCCTTCGTCGGCCAGAACCCGGACAAGATCCCGTCCTGGCTGAGCTGGTTGCCGTCGCTGTCAGGACAACTGACCCACGGTCAGCCCCTGTTTATGGCGCTCTACGCTGCCATGATTATCTTCTTCTGCTTCCTGTACACCTCGCTCGTGTTCAACCCGGATGAAACCGCCGAGAACCTGCGCAAGTACGGCGGCTTCCTGCCGGGCATCCGTCCGGGCAAGCGGACGG
>CAMLPZ010000074.1 GCA_946482045.1 uncultured Asticcacaulis sp. | reverse complement strand
CGGCTTGCACCTGCTTTTTGTCGCTCTCTTTGCGCAGCGGTCCGCGCACGGGACAGACCTCCTGCAGATAGCCGTCCAGCGTATTGGCGATGTGGTCGGCGACGATGCTGTAGTGGATGAACTTGCCCTTTTTCTCGCTGCTGATCAGCCCAGCATTTTCGAGAATACTCAAATGCTTGGACAAGGATGGCTTGGTCATGTCGAAGCGCTCGGCGATCTCGCCCGCCGTCATCGACGCCTTGGACAGATAGGCAAGAATCTTCAATCGCGGTTCCGAGGCCAGGGCTTCGAACGTCTTCACCACACGCATGGATTTTCCAGTCAGGCAAACATTTAGTCAATTAGCGTATTGACTAAATGTTTTTTTCATCATAACGATTAGCTTGTTAGCTAAATGTATATGCATCCCCAACTCCCGTCAAGACGCGCCGGAGGCAGTCCAGTCATGTTCGAAAACATCGCCCGCATCGATACGACCGTGGACGCCAACGCCTTAACAGGCAAGGTCGTCTGGTCCCCCGCCAAGTCGCTGTTCCTGCTCAGCATGTACGCAGCGACCATCATCGGCCTCATCTTCTTTTTCGAGCCCGGCGCCATCGCCCTGTTCGTTGTGAAGACGGTGGCAGTCCTGCTGGTCGGACATAGCGTCGGCATGCATAGACGCCTGGTCCACAAGAGCTTTGACTGCCCGCTGTGGCTGGAACGCTTCATGGTTTACATGGGTACGTTGGTCGGCCTGGGTGGGCCCTTCGCGCTGATCCGCACCCATGATCAACGCGACTGGGCGCAGCGTCAGGGCCATTGCCACGACTATTTTTCCCACCGCCAGCCGCCCCTGATCGACGCCATCTGGCAGATGCACTGCGATATCCGCCTGGCCCGGCCGCCGCGCATCGTCATCGAGCCCGAAGTGGCCAATGACCGCTTTTATCAATTCATCGATCGTCACTGGATGACGCAGCACCTCCCGTGGGCCATCCTGTTCTTTCTGTTGGGTGGATGGAGCTGGGTCATCTGGGGCGTCGGCGCGCAAGTCGCCGTCACGGTTACCGGCCACTGGCTGATCGGCCATCTGGCGCATACGTCCGAGGCTCACGACTGGCATGTGCGTGGCGCCGGCGTGCAAGGCCGCAACGTCGCCTTTGCCGGGCTGATCACCATGGGCGAAGCCTGGCATAACAACCACCACGCATTTCCCGGCTCGGCGAAGATCGGCCTCTATGACGGCCAGTCCGACCCCGGTTTCTGGTTCCTCAAAGGGCTGGAAGCGCTGGGGCTCGTGCGCAATATCCAGTTACCCGAGGACCTGCCGGTGCGGCCGCAACTGCATTGGTTTGGCCAGCAGGAGACGGAGTTGCCCCCGCCAATGAAGATCTAGTCGATCCGGCGTTTGCCCACCACAAACAGCGCATAGGTCTTCACGAAGTCCCAGTAGTCGCGGAACAGGTCGATGAAGAAGAACCACCCCTGGCGGTACAAAGGCTTGTCGACACCGATGGCGAGCTCAGGCCCCGCCTCGCCCTTATAGGTGCCGAACAGGTGGTCCCAGATGGGCGCAATGGCGAAGTTGCCGACACCGTGCGTCTTGTAGTCCAGGATGTGGTGCAGGCGGTGATGATTGGGCGACTGGATCACCCACTTGCCAAACCAGCCCCAGTCCGAATCGATGCCCGAATGGATCAGCAGGCCGATGGTCGTGACGATCAGGTTGACCGAGATCATGACCGACACCGGCGCGCCCAGGATCGCCATCGGCGCATTGATGATGAAGACACCCAGGAAGGCCGCGGGGTGCGAACGCAGCGAGGTGATGACGCAGAAGTCCTCGGTCGAATGGTGGTAACGGTGCAGCGGCCAGAAAAAATAGGTGTGGTCGATGCGGTGGGTCCAGTAGTCGAAGAAGGTATAGAGCCAGAAATAGACAAACACCTGGGCGATTTCCGGCATAAAGCCGAGGCCGATATTGAACCCCACGGCTTTCGACAATTCGTCGTGGATCCAGACGCCGAAACCGGCCGACAGGCCAAAGGTCAGGACCTTGCCGATCACGCGCATGACCGGGGTCTGGCCGGCGGCGAGACAGGCCAGGTCCATCTTGATGCTTTCGGTGCGGGCGAACAGGATGCGACGCACCGAGCTTTTTTCCCAGCCGACCATGATGGCTTCGACATAGAGAACGAACGGGATCAGCGCGACCAGCAAGGAGGCGGAATCCAGGACCTTATGGCGAATTTCCTCAACCGTGATCGTGCGTACCACAGCGTCGACCGTGATCGTGTCCGGAACCATGGGTTCGATGAACCTCCACACCGCCCACCACGCCCAGAGATAGAGGCCAAAGCCCAGAAGCGCCACGCCGCGCCACGCCCACGCCGCCAGCTTTCCAGCGGATGCGCCCACGACAGGCGTTGCAATCCGGGGCGACGTGGTGCCAGGCGTCTCGGTTGTCATCGCGTTTAGTGTCCCCTAATCGGTCAGGCGAACTGTGTCCGCCCGTTTTCGCCTGTCAGGATGCAAAAGCCAGGCCACTAGCCGCTTTGCAAAGCCGGCGGATTGTGGTTGTGATAATATATTCCGTCAAAGGTTTGTTTAATGTCCTATACGCACAGCGCCGCAACTCTGGATGCCTTTGTCTCCGACCTGCCCAAGGCGGAACTGCACCTGCATATCGAAGGCTCGCTGGAGCCCGAGCTGATGTTCGCCTTGGCCAAGCGCAACCGCATCGACCTGCCGTTCGATAACGTGGAGGCCGTGCGCGCAGCCTACGATTTCTCGAACCTGCAGGACTTCCTCGACATCTATTATCAGGGCGCCAACGTCCTGCGCGAGGAAGAGGACTTCTACGATCTTGCCATGGCCTACTTTCAAAGGGCCGCCACAGATCATGTCCGCCATACCGAGATATTCTTCGATCCGCAGACCCACACCGATCGCGGCATCCCCTATGCCGTCGTCATCGAAGGCCTGCTGCGCGCTGCGAAGGACGCAGAAGCCCTGGGCCTGTCGGTGTCGATCATCCACAGCTTCCTGCGGCACTTAAGCGAGGAGGCTGCCTTCGACAGCCTCAAAATGGCCGAACCCTATCTGGACAAGATTCTTGGCGTCGGCCTCGATTCGTCGGAAGTCGGCCATCCGCCGGCGAAATTCGCCCGCGTCTTTGCCCGCGCCCGTGACATGGGCCTGAAGCTGACCTGCCACGCCGGCGAGGAAGGCCCGCCGGAATATGTCTACGAAGCGCTGGATGTCCTGAAGATCGACCGCATCGATCATGGCAACCGCTCGCTGGAAGACACCGACCTTGTGGCGCGGATCGTCCGCGATGGCCTGACGCTCACCGTCTGTCCATTGTCTAACCACAAACTGTGTGTGGTCAATGATTTGCGCGACCATCCCATTCCGCTGATGCTGAAATACGGTCTGAAGGCGACGATCAACTCCGACGACCCGGCCTATTTCGGCGGCTATGTGAACGACAACTTCAAGGCCCTGACGCGGCTGGGTTTGATTGGCCGCGACGACTGCCTGACACTGGCCCGCAACAGCATCGTGGGATCGTTCGCCGACGCTGAACGCAAGGCGCTGTTAATGGCTGAAATCGAGGCGTACGCGGCCGCGCGCCGATGACGCCTTGGCCGGGCGCACGGTCTTCTGGCCGGCCATGCGGGCGTCGAGAAAATTGCCGAACGCCGTCGAGACCAGAACGACGACCAGGCCTCCCGCCAGCAAGGCGCCGCTCAGATAAAGCGCCTGGATGTCGAACATCGCCCTTTGCCGCCACGCGAGAATGCCGGCGCTGATCAGAAAGGCCAGAATCGCGCGCGGCGTGTAGCCTTTTTGACCCCGCAAGCCCGCGAAGATCGAGGTGAAGAGGTAGAAGCTCCAGAAATAGAGATGGATGCCGACCAGCCAGCCGGCCGCCACCCACATCTTCCAGACATAGGCGGCGTAGGAACCGTTCATGAAGGCATTGGTCATGAAGGCAGCTTCATCGAGCGAGGCGTACCATTGGGATTCCGCGCCGGCGACGAAGGTATCGAAGGTCTGGTAGCTGGCAAGGTCGGTCGGCAGCAGGAATTTCACGCCCAGCAACAGCAGGACGAAAAGCTGCCATTCCAGCAGCTTTTCCGCGATCCAGGCTATAAAGCGCCGGAAGGTCATGAATGTCCTCTTCCATTACACAGCATAGCGGTAATGCCCTGTCATCGGATAGCTGAGCAGGTCGTCATCCAACCTCGCCCCCAAGCCGATATTCTGGATGACCATCGGCCGGCCGGTCAGGCCTGAGCGGACCTCGCTGACGATTGCAATGTGCGTGCGTCCCCCCGGCAGGTTGGTGATCAAGTCACCCGGCCTGTAGGCCTCGGGGTTCTGGCTGACCGGCAGGCTCTGGCCAAAGCGCGTCAGGAAGACCTGGAGATTGGGCACGCGGCGATGATCGATGTTGCTGTCCGGCCGCTTCAGCCCCCAGGTCCTGGGGTAGAGCGCAAAATTCGCCGCCATGTCTTCATGGACGCGCTGCTGCAGGTCGATGCCGATGGCGCGATAGGCGCGGATAACGACATCCGTGCACACACCTGTTGCCAGCGGCACATCGCCATTCGGATAGTCGATTTGGGTATAGGCTGGATCGTAGCTCAGGGTTTTCGAAATCTGGTCGTGGGCGCCCTTGAGCAACCGCGCAGCCCTACCTTCGACCGGCACATTGGCGCGGGCGCAACCCGCAACGCCCAAGGCGGATATAGCAGCTAAAAATGCCCGGCGTTCCATCCGATTCCCCATGCTGCGGCCACCATGTTTAACATGATTTCAACCGTCCGTCGCCCTGCCCGGAGCCGGTCCGGCTGGACGAAGTCATGGAAGGATTTCGTGGTGTAAAAAAGGCACGTCTCAAACAGAAAAGGCCACCCGTTCAGGTGGCCAGCAAATCCTTTGCAGGAAAAGCTTAATTCGCTGCGTCTTCCAGGACTTCACCGACAGAGGTGATGTCCTTGCCCACACCCTTGATGGTGTTGCAGGCTGAAATCAAAGGCAGAAGGGCGATCAGGGAAATGACCACGATACGTTTCATAGAATCTATCTCCTCTCACTGAGATATGTGTTCCATAACACGCTTTTCCGGGCTTGCCGAGATCGCCCAACTGAACTGTTTGCTGACTTGGCCGGCTTAATTCGCGGCGTCTTCCATGGCTTCGCCGACCGAAGTGACGTCCTTGCCAGCGCCTTGTACCGTATGACAGGCAGTGGTGACGAGCGGGGCGAGACAAAGCAGGGAGACGATTACAAGGCGTTTCATAGTCTGGTTCCTTCTGTGCCAAATTACACACATGAAGTATCCTGACCGGACGGTCAGTTTGCGATGTTGTTCGCCCTCAAATTCGTAAAAAGCACGAAATGGGGCGTTGGCGCCTGCACCGCGCAGGTTTATGACGGCCGGATGTCATCGACACCCACCTTTACAGTAGCCGTAATTGGCGCAGGTCCCGCCGGTTTAATGGCCGCCGAGGTCCTGGCCGAAGCCGGCGCGCGCGTTACCGTCTATGACCGCATGCCTTCGGTAGCGCGTAAATTTCTGATGGCGGGACGCGGTGGTTTGAACCTCACCCATTCCGAGGCGATGGACCGCTTTAACGGCCGCTACGGCAAACGCTCAGCCTCTTTAAAGCCTGCCTTGGATGCGTTTACCCCTAAGGATCTGCGTGCCTGGGCCGACAGCCTCGGCGCGGAAACATTTGTCGGCACGTCTGGGCGCGTCTTTCCCAAGGCCATGAAGGCCTCGCCGCTGTTACGGGCGTGGCTGAACCGGCTGGAACGCCTTGGCGTCGTCATCCACCTCCGCCACGACTGGCGCGGCTGGGACGGCAACGCGCTGCTGTTTGATACCCCTGATGGCCCCTTACGCATCACAGCCGAGCGGACCATCCTGGCGCTCGGCGGCGCCAGCTGGCCACGCCTCGGCAGCGATGGCGGTTGGGTATCGTTGCTGGAAGCCAAGGGCGTCGAGATCACGCCGCTCAGACCGGCCAATGCCGGTTTCACGGTCGAATGGGCCCCACATTTTGCCGATAAATTTGCCGGTGAGCCGCTCAAGAACATCGCGCTCAGCTTCGGCGGCAAGACTGTGCGCGGCGAAGCCATGCTGACGCGGCAAGGCGTCGAAGGGGGCGCCATCTATGCGCTGTCGGGGGCTTTGCGCGATGCCATTTTACGCGACGGCCACGCCGATCTGACGGTCGATCTCAAGCCTGACATGAACACAGGCCAGGTGGCGTCGAAGCTCGGCCGCGCTTCGGCTAAGGATAGCCTCTCGAACCGCCTGCGCAAGGCACTGAATTTGTCGCCCGCCGCTATCGGCCTTATCCACGAAACCAAGGCCTCCGACGTCAAGGCCGTTCCGTTGCGCCTGACCGCCATGCAGGGGCTCGACCGCGCCATCTCCACAGCTGGCGGCATTCGCTTCGAAGCCATTACACCCGGCTTCGAGCTAAAGGTCATGCCGGGCGTCTACGCCATCGGCGAAATGCTCGACTGGGAAGCGCCGACGGGCGGCTATCTGCTCCAGGCCTGCTTCGCCACGGCGGTTGCGGCGGCGAGAAATATCCTCACCGCTGCTTAGCCCTGTCAATATTGCCGAGCCGTATTTACGAGTTGCTCAGAGAATTTGTAAATATCATCCAGAGACGCTAACTCGTGACGTGTCTCTACCTTGTTCTCATCAAAAATCGTGATGAATTTTTTGCTTCCGTTGAAATTAAGGCGGCATAGAGGCTTTCGATTATTGTCATCTATAAGTATGCCGAAATAACTCTTCGTATCCCTATGATATATTCTCTTGGATTCTATTGCGCTTCTGGCAATCGCCTTGACGATATAATAACCGTCCATTTCTTCCTGCGTGGTTTCAATTCCGTCGTCGTCTTTGCCAGCTGGCATGACTATGGCTGTATTTTCGACCACTATGTCGCTTTCGATCGGTGCAACATTGCCCGAGATGGCGCTTTTTAGGCGTTCATTTGTTTGATCATTAAGAAACTGGCTCAGAGCCTTTTTCGTTAGTGAAGAGAAGAGCTCGCGGACCCTTTGGGTATTTACCCCTTCATAAACCCGCTGTGAGAAGAACCGTACAAAATCATCATCGGGGGAAGCGAACTGCGAACTTATTATTTTTTTGATTTGCCCGATGTATTTAAGTTCTTCAGCGGCGTTTATGATCGAATCAACATCAAACGACGCCTTTGTTAATTTGTTGACTTCGGATATTATATTTTCATCTATTTCAAGAATATCTAATTCCAAAAATGGTTTTTCATCCATTTTATTTTTGTTGTCGAGATCTGTGAAAAATTTGTACTTCTGGCCATTTGTCAAAATACCAATTCTTGCATTCGTAACATGAAAATATCGAAATAATTGCGATGCATGATTGATATTTAGATCTTCCCCTATCTTTTTGCACTCGAATAGCATTTGAACGTTATCATCCCTAAGAATGGCATAGTCGATTTTTTCCCCCTTCTTCGTTCCGACATCGCAAATGTACTCTGGGACAACCTCGGCCGGATCAAAAATGTCGTAGCCGAGAACCTTACTTATAAACGGCAACACGAAAGCGGTCTTGGTTGCCTCCTCAGTTTTAATTGCGCCTTTTCGTTGCGCGACCATTGTCGACAGTTCGTTCAATTTAGATGCGAAATCCACATTACCCTCCCTTATTCTGTCTTTGGATTGTTCGACAATATCACTTGTTTTCTTCAATTAAAGCGAGAATTAGCGCCACCCAGAGCTTAACGTTCGTCCATGATATAATATGTGCGGGCATATCTACTCCGCGCACGGGCTGTCACGCCCCGATCACGCGCATGGGTTAGAGACTCTGATGAAAGCGCCGATGATTTCTGATATGACGTCTCCCGCCGGGTGGGGTATAGCCTATACTCCACCGGCGGAGTTTGCTTTTCGCCGGCGTTTCTGTTTCGTTAATCCAGGTCACGCATGACGTCATCCGCAACGCCCGCGCGCGCGCCTGTGCCCGAAGGCTTCAAGCCCCCCAAGGCCAGCCTGCATACCCGCGTCCTTCCGGGCTTCAAGTCGTCGCTGGGCGTCACCCTGACCTATCTGTCACTGATCGTCCTTATTCCGTTGGCGGCGCTGGCGGCGCGGCCGTGGGAGCACGGACTTCAAGGCTTCCTGTTCAACCTGACCGACGGTCGCGTCCTGTCGGCCCTGCGCCTGAGCTTCAGTGTCGCGGCGGCCGCCGCTTTTCTCAACCTGTTCGTCGGTCTGGCCATCGCCTGGGTCCTGACGCGCTATGAGTTCCCCGGCAAGCGCCTGATGGATGCACTGGTCGACCTGCCCTTCGCCCTGCCGACCGCGGTCGCCGGCATCGCCCTGACCGCGCTCTATGCCCCCAATGGCTGGATCGGCTCCATTCTGACCCCTCTCGGCATCAAGGTCGCCTATACGCCGCTCGGTATCTTCATCGCCCTCGTCTTTGTGGGCCTGCCCTTCATCGTCCGTAGCGTGCAACCGGTCCTGGCCGAGTTCGACGCGGAGGTCGAAGAGGCCGCGCGTACACTCGGCGCCACACCCATCCAGACCGCCATCCGCGTCATCCTGCCGGGCCTGACGCCCGCGCTGATCTCGGGCTTTTCGCTGTCACTGGCCCGCGCCGTCGGTGAGTATGGCTCAGTGATCTTCATCGCCGGCAACAAGCAGAACGTCACCGAGATCGCGCCGCTGCTGATCATCATCAAGCTGCAGGAGTTCGATTATGCCGGCGCCGCCAGCGTCGCTCTGATCATGCTGATGATGTCGTTCGGCGTGCTTATCGTGCTCAACATGGTCCAGCTGTGGATTTCCAGCCGTGGCCAGGGAGCTGCGAAATGACCGCCCGCGCCCCTACCCTGCCCAAGACCGCCGGCGCCATCGGCCTGACGGCCACGGCCATCCTTTGGCTTGGCCTGATCATCATCCTGCCTCTGGTCGTCGTCGTGGTCGAAGCCCTGAAGGACGGCCCGTCGCCCTATCTCGCGGCGCTGACCCAGCCCGACACCGTCGCGGCCGTCAAGCTTACCCTTCTGGTCGCGGCTATCGCTGTGCCGCTCAACGCCGTATTCGGGCTGGCTGCCGCTTGGTGCATCACGCGCTTCGAGTTCAAGGGCAAGGGCATCCTGCTGACCATTCTCGACCTGCCCTTTACCATCTCGCCGGTCATCTCGGGCCTGGTGTGGATCCTTCTGTTCGGTGCCAACGGCTGGTTCGGCGGCTGGTTGCGCGAGAATGACATCAAGATCGTCTTCGCCCTGCCGGGGCTGGTGCTGGCGACAGTCCTCGTTACCCTGCCTTTCGTGGCGCGCGAACTGATCCCGCTGATGATCGACCAGGGCACGGACGAAGAGGTTGCCGCCGTGACGCTGGGCGCGCGCGGCTGGGACGTCTTCTTCCGGATTACCTTGCCCAACATCAAATGGGCGCTGCTGTACGGCGTGCTGCTGTGCACCGCCCGCGCCATGGGAGAATTCGGCGCGGTCAGCGTCGTGTCCGGCCATATCCGCGGCCTGACCAATACCCTGCCCTTGCAGATCGAGATCCTGCACTATCAATATGAATCGGTTGCGGCCTTTGCCTGCGCCTCCATCCTGACGGGCCTGGCCCTCATCACCCTGGTCCTGAAGACCCTGCTTGAGTGGCGTTTTGCCGGCGAACTGGCCGCCCACCGGAGACACTGAAGTTTATGTCTTTGATCGTCCAAAACGTTTCCAAAAGCTTCACCAACTTCGCCGCCCTGCACGAAGTGTCGTTCGAAGCGCGCCCGCGCGAGTTCCTGGCGCTGCTGGGGCCGTCGGGTTCGGGGAAGACGACGCTCCTGCGCCTTCTCGCCGGCCTCGACCAGCCGAATTCGGGCGCCATCACCTTCGAGGGTGAGGACTTCCTCCGGCTCAATGCTCGCGACCGCCGCGTCGGCATGGTGTTCCAGTCCTACGCCCTCTTCCGTCACATGACGGTCGCCCAGAACATTGCCTTCGGCCTCGACGTCCGCCCCGGCAAGGAGCGTCCCTCCAAAGCCGACATCAAGGCCAAGGTCGAAAGTCTGCTAAGCCTGATCCAGATGGAAGACTTCGGCAAGCGGTACCCGACCCAACTGTCTGGCGGCCAGCGTCAGCGTGTTGCCCTGGCGCGCGCATTGGCCATCTCGCCGCGCCTGCTGCTGCTCGATGAGCCCTTCGGCGCGCTCGACGCCCTGGTGCGCAAGGACCTGCGTCGCTGGCTGCGCAAGATCCACGATGAAACCGGCGTCACGACCGTCTTCGTTACCCACGACCAGGAGGAGGCGCTGGACCTCGCCGACCGCGTCGTCGTGCTGAAGGGCGGCGAGATCGAGCAAATCGGCGAGCCGCTGGAACTTTATCGTCAGCCCAAGACCGCCTTCGTCTTTGACTTCCTGGGCCACGCCAACATAGCGCAAGGCGCCTTGTCCGGCGGCAAGGTGACGTTTGACGGCTTCTCTGTGCCGGCGGTGTCGTCGGCCGCCAATGGCCAGGTGACGGTGCGTTTTCGCCCGTTCGACAGTGAGGTCTCGCGCACGGGCCCGGGCTTTGCCGGCAAGGTCCTGTCAGTCCTTCCGGCCGGCGCCAACCTGCGCCTGGAAATCCGCCTTGGCGACGGCACGGTTTACGAGACCCAGCACGCCCACAACTCCGACGCCTCGACCCTGCACGCCGGCGACGCTGTCTTTGTGCGTCCCACCAAGGTCTACGCCTTCGCTTAAGTCGTCATAGACCGAAAAAAAGCCTTCAAGTCATGGACTTGAAGGCTCGGCCTTACGAATGTTCTGTTGGCTAACTCCGCCGTAGGGAACGGCGTCCGGTCTCAAGCAACTTGATCATACACATCAAATTTCGTGGTCTTGGCGATACATTCTCCGGCCAGGTCTTAATTTGCTGGGATGAGCATAGGCGCCGTCGCTGCCGCACACGCGGTAGCTCATGGGTAACGACACAATACTGGAAATCCCCAGTTCAAATTCACATGAAAGAACAATGTTGTCAACGAAATTGATAGCGCTACCTTTCATTTATAAAAGTTTGTATCTCATATGATCATAAACCACCGGCGTGTTGATAGTTCGCGAATGTGTGGCTTCGATTAGCCAATCTAAACCCGGGCCTTAATATAAACCAATCTAGTAGAGATTAAACTTCATTGACACAGTTTGGACCAAATCCTATTAAATCAGTGTAGATTAGATACGGCAGCAGGAGAGGCAACACGTGCTATCCATGAAAGCCAAATACGCGTTGAAGGCGCTTATTTACATGGCTCAGAGTGACGCTCCCCAACTGCCCAGCAAGCAGATCGCGGAAGCGGAAAATATACCCCAGAAGTTCCTGGACAATATCCTCCAGGAACTGTGCCAGAACGGCATTGTCGATTCCAAGCGCGGGATCTTCGGCGGCTACTTCCTGGCGAAGTCCCCAAAGGACATTTTTCTGGGTGACATTATCCGCATCATCGATGGCCCGCTGGCCCCCATTCGTTGCGCGTCTTTAACCGCCTACCAGAAGTGCGAAGACTGCCGGGATGAAGCGGCATGCCGTCTGCGCCACGTCATGCTGGATGTGCGCAACGCCATGTCGGGCATTCTCGATGGCCGATGTCTGGCCGATCTTATCGGCGTCAAGGTCGCCTAACACCGCCTGATTTCATAGTTTCACTGCTCTTCAAAGACGAGGATCACATGAGTGTATCGTCCATCGCCCCCGCGCGCCCAGACGTCGCCGAACTGAGCGACATCGAACGTCACATCCTGCAAAGCCTGCAGCAAATCCGCTTCGGCACGTTGGAGATCGTCATCCACGATTCCCGCGTCGTCCAGATCGAACGCAGCGAAAAGGTGCGCTTCGACGTCAAGGGCAAGCCCCTCTCAGAAAGTCTGTCCTGAACATCAGGACAAGCAAAAATAAACAAAACAAACAAATCGCTGACCGGACCACGGAGGTGATGTGCACATGACCATAGGAATATCCTCCATGAAAAAGTACATCCTGGCCAGCACCGCGCTAAGCGTCGTCTTGGGCCTGTTCCTGACTGGCGCGCCCACCTGCGCCGCCGAAGCCGGCGACGCCATCCTGCCCGACGAAACCAACGGCGAAGTCCTTGTCACCGCCCGCCGCCGTTCGGAAAGCGTCCAGACCGTCCCCGTCGCCATCTCGGTGGTCGGCGGCGAACAGCTCGACAAGACCGGCGTCAACAATATCGACCAGCTTCAGCGCTACCAGCCGACCATCCAACTGATCACCTCCAACCCGCGCAACACGGCCACCACCATCCGCGGCCTGGGTTCGACCATCGGCTTGACCAATGACGGCCTGGAACAGGGCGTCGGCATCTATGTCGACGAAGTCTTTTACGCCCGTCCGGGCTCGGCCCTGATTGACCTGGTCGATATCGAGCGCATCGAAGTCCTGCGCGGTCCGCAAGGCACGCTGTTCGGCAAGAACACCACCGCCGGCGCCATCCACATCGTCACCCGCGCTCCGACCTTTACGCCTGAAGCCAATCTTGAGGTCTCGCTGGGCAGCGAGAACTTCGTCCAGACCAAGGCGATGCTCAACGGACCTTTGATCGACGGCAAGCTGGCCGGCCGCATCGTCTTCAGCTCGACCCGCCGCGACGGCCTCCTTTACAACGTAACGACCAAAACCAAGCAGAACGACCTGAATAGCCATATCCTGCGCGGCCACCTGCTGTTCACGCCCTCCGATACACTGAGCATCAAGCTGTCGAGCGACTATTCGCTGTCGGACCCTGAAGCCAATACGCAGGGCTTCGTGCGTTACGGCGCGACGCTCCGCAACGCCAACCGCCAGTTTCCGTACCTGTCAGCCCAGGCCGGCTATACCCCTGCTTCGCAAAACGTCTATGACCGCCTGGTCGATGTCGACGGCGAGATCCAGGCAAAGCAGCGCGTGAAGGGGTATTCGGCGACCGTCAACTGGGACCTGGGCGACGTCACCTTTACCTCGATCACCGCGCACCGAGCCTGGCAATGGTGGCCGCAGAATGACCGCGACTATACCTCGCTGAAAATCCGGACCCGCTCCTCCAATCCGTCGGAACAACGCCAGCTCAGCCAGGAATTCCGCCTGGCCTCGGACGGTGACCAGCGTCTCAACTGGGTATTTGGCCTTTACGCCTTCACCCAACGCGTTGAAACCAACGGCACCGAAGCCTGGGGTGCGGACGCCGCGCGCTGGCTGATCGGCAACACGACCGGCACGCCCGCTGTCGCCGTACCGACCAACCTGCTCGATGGCTACACGCAAAGCATCCACGCCGTTTCGAACACCGACTCACTCGCTGCTTTCGGTCAGCTGACCTGGAAGGCTACTGAAAAGCTCAGCGTTACCGCCGGCTCGCGCTACACCACAGAGAAGAAGAGCCAGGTCTACGAACAGGTCGCAACAGGTGGTCTCGCCACGACCGACCCGGCGCTTATCGCCGCCAAGAACGGCGTTTCGCGCACCTATTCCTATACGGCCGACCTGGAAGACTCCAAGCCATCGGGACTGCTGAGCGCGTCCTATAACGTCACACCGAACGTGCTGACCTATGCCAGCTACTCCAAAGGCTTCAAGTCGGGCGGCATCAACGCCGCGGGTATCCCTACCAACTCCGCTGGCAATCCCATCCTGGCCAGCGCCGTGCTGCGCCCGGAAGAGGTTGACGCCTTCGAAGTCGGTCTGAAATCGCAGTTCTTCGATCGCCGGGCGACCGTCAATATCGCGGCCTTCACGACCTCGATCAAGGACTACCAGGCCAATGTCGTCGACTCCGGCTTAGGAAGCTTGCGTGGCTACCTCGCCAACGTCGAGAAGGTCGAGGTCAGCGGCGTCGAACTCGACACCCGCTTCCGCGTTTCGGACAATTTGAGCTTCTACGGCGCCCTGGCCTATACCGACGGCAAGTACGCCTCGTTCAAGAACGCGCCGGCGCCGCTGGAACTGCAGACTTCCGGCAACTCGGTCGCCGACCTGTCGGGTACGCAGTTGCCGGGCGTGTCCAAGTGGGCCGGCGCCTTGGGCTTCGACTACACGATCGATGCACCGTTCAACGGCATCGACGGCCAGGCCTACCTGAGCGGGGACGCCAACTACCGATCGGACTGGAACTCGGACGCTTCGGCATCGAAATACGCCGTCATCGAAGCCTCGACGGTCGCCAACTTCCGCCTGGGTTACCGCACGCCGAGCGGTCTTGATACCTACTTCTGGATCAAGAACGCCTTTGATGAAGAGTATCTGACGATTCTCACCATCCAGCAGGGCAATTCCGGCGCCATCTTCGGCCAGCCGGGTGATCCCCGCACCTTCGGCGTCACAGTCCGGAAGAGCTTCTAACCCAATAATTACATAGTGCGGCCGGAGATTTTGCCCTAGTCTCCGGCCCGATCAAAAAACAGGGCGCTCGCAAAGAGGACAAACTCATGCACCGCAGACATCTTCTCCTGGCTTTCGCCGCCACCTCGCTTACCGCCGCCGGCTGCGGCCAGAAGCCCGCCGCAAAGGGCGGAGCCGTCGAGTTGCTGAACGTCTCTTATGATCCGACGCGCGAACTGTATGAGCAGTATAACGCCGCCTTCATCAAGCACTGGCGGGCCAAGACCGGCCAGACTGTCTCTGTGCGCCAAAGCCATGGTGGTTCCGGCGCCCAGGCGCGGGCGGTCATCGATGGCGTCGACGCCGACGTGGTCAGTCTGGCGCTCGCCGGCGACATCGACACCATCTCGCAAAAGTCGGGCCTGCTGCCTGCCGACTGGCAAACCAAATTTCCGCACAATTCGTCGCCCTACACCTCGACCATCGTCTTCCTGGTCAAGGCCGGCAACCCTAAGGGCATCAAGGATTGGGGCGACCTGGTCAAGCCCGGCGTCGAAGTCATCACACCGAATCCCAAAACTTCCGGGGGCGCGCGCTGGAACTACCTGGCCGCCTATGCCTGGGCCAGGCAGACCTATGGCAGCGACGCCAAGGCTGAGGAATACCTGAAGACCTTGTTCGCGCACGTCCCGGTGCTGGACGCCGGTGCGCGTGGCTCGACCGTCACCTTCGTCGAACGCGGCGTCGGCGATGTGCTGATCGCTTGGGAAAACGAGGCGCACCTGTCGGTCAACAAGCTCGGCAAGGGCAAGTTCGAGATCGTCGTGCCTTCGGTTTCCGTCCTGGCCGAGCCGCCGGTCGCGGTCGTCGACAA
>CAMLPZ010000073.1 GCA_946482045.1 uncultured Asticcacaulis sp. | reverse complement strand
GGCGCGGCTCGATCTCGATGGCCTGGGCCAGGGTCGTGGGATTGGCCGGGTTGTTCGGCACCATCTTACAGAGGCGATCGACTTGGCCGAGCGGCAGTTGCATGACGCGGCCGGTGTCGCGCAGGACGGCGCGCGCCTGCAAGGTACCAAAGGTGATGATCTGGGCCACGCGGTCGCGGCCATACTTCTCCTGGACGTAGGAGATGACCTCTTCGCGGCGTTCCTGGCAGAAGTCGATATCGAAGTCGGGCATCGAAACCCGTTCCGGGTTCAAGAAGCGTTCGAACAGCAGGCCAAAGCGCAAGGGGTCAAGATCGGTAATCGTCAAGGCCCAGGCGACCAGCGAGCCGGCCCCCGAACCCCGCCCTGGTCCGACCGGCACGCCGTGGTTTTTGCCCCACTTGATGAAGTCCGAAACGATCAGGAAGTAGCCGGGAAAACCCATCTTCTGGATGACGCCGATTTCGCGTTCCAGGCGCGCCCAGTAGTCTTCCTCCGGCACGGCAAGCTTGACCTGCTTGAGGCGCTCCTTCAGGCCCTCACGCGCCTGATACGCCAGTTCCTCGGCCTCGTTACGGCCATCGCCGGTATCGAAGCGCGGCAGGATGGGATCGCGCTTGTTGACCATGAAGGCGCAGCGCCTCGCGAATTCCAGCGTATTGTCGCAAGCCTCAGGCAGATCCTCGAACAGCTCGCGCATCGCCTTGGCAGACTTGAACCAATGATCCTTGGTGACCTTGCGGCGGTCATCTACGCCTAAGAAGGTACTGTCGGAGATACACAGCAGCGCTTCGTGGGCACGGAACAGGTCGGGGGAAGCAAAATAGGCGTCATTGGTCGCCACCAGCCCGACATCGTGCTCATAAGCGAATTCGACCAGGCCTGTTTCGGCCGGGCCACCCTTTATACCGCCGTGCGGGCTGCCGTCGTGGCGTTGCAGCTCGACATAGAAACGGTCGCCGAAGACGTCAAGCATCGCCTTGAGCGCGGCCTTCGCATCCTCAGGCTTGTTCTGGCGGAAAGCAACATCGACCGGTCCGTCGAAGCCGCCCGATAGCAGCAGCAGGCCCTCATTGTTTTCAGCAATGTAGTCCCAGGTGACGTGCGGTTCCTGGATGCCGTCATTATCGACGTAGGCCTTGGATGACAGCTTGGTGAGGTTGAGATACCCCTGCTCGTTCTGGGCATAGAGGGCGACGGTCGGAATCCGCGCCCAGTTCTCCTTAGGCACGCCGCCGATGCCTTTGACCGGGATGGCGGCGCCGATGATCGGCTGGATGCCCGCATCCTTGCACGCCTGGGAGAATTCGAGGGCACCGTAAAGATTGCAGCGATCAGTGATGGCGACCGCCGGCATTTCGTTCTTCAGCGCCAGCTTGCCCAGGTCATAGGCCTTGATAGCGCCTTCCAGAAGGGAGTAAGCCGACCGCACCCTTAAGTGGACAAAGTCTTCGCTCACGGCCGCCTCCTGACTTCAGGTCATCGCGACTCACGCCGCCATGGACAGAACCTGACACATAACGGTGACAAAAGCCGCTACCGAAGCGAAAGACAACACATGATGCAGGGCATTGACCATTTTTCCACTCCTATTTCCGGATCATACCGCAGCCGTTCTGGACCGCTTTATGGCTAATTCTTGTTTTGTTCTATATTCCGGTTTTGTTCTCACCGCAAATGCTTTTTGTGAATTGCGGGAACAAAATGTGAAAATGGAGAAATTACAAAGCTTTACGAAACGCGTTCCGGTGTGAATGGTACAAGTGTTCCGTTCTCCAGCCGCACCACCCTGTCCATATGCCGCGCCAATTCCAGGTTGTGCGTGGCGATCAAGGCCCCCACACCTTGCGCTTTGACGATCGCCTTCAGGGCGTCGAAGACCTGCTTCGACGTATCGGGATCGAGATTGCCGGTCGGTTCGTCCGCCAGCAGCAGACGCGGATTGTTGGCAAGCGCCCGGGCGATCGCCACGCGCTGCTGCTCGCCACCTGACAGTTGCGCCGGCTGGTGTTCCAGCCGCTCGCCCAGGCCAAGCGTCGTTAGCAGTTCACGCGCCCTCGCCTCGGCCTCTTGCGCATTGCGCCCGAGGATCCGCTGCGGCAGGGCGACATTTCCGAGCGCTGTATATTCCGGCAGCAGGTGGTGAAATTGATAGACAAAGCCAATCTTCTCAAGCCGCGCCCGCGTCCGCTGTTCTTCATTGGCGGAATGAAAATCCTGACCATCGATGGTCAGGCGGGCATTGGGCGCCGCTTCCAGCAAGCCCACCGCATGCAATAGCGACGACTTGCCCGAGCCGGATGGTCCAACCAGGCCGACAAACTCGCCAGGCGTGATGTCGAGATCGACGCCGTTCAAGACCGTCAAAGTGCGCCCCTCGCCGACCTTGTAGTCGCGATGCAGGTCGCGCAGGGAGAGGATGGGCTTACTCATAGCGCAGCGCCTCCACGGGCTCGAGCTTGGCGGCCCACAACGACGGGAACAGGGTCGATACACACGCCGCCAGCAGAGACGCGATGACGATGAAGGTCACCTCTGCGGGGTCCATCTTGGCGGGCACGTGGTCGAGGAAATAAACGTCCTTCGGGAACAGCTCGGTCTGGAACACCCATTCCAGAAAATGCTGGATCTCGCGGATGAAGGTGCAGAACAGAACGCCCAACAGCAGTCCGGAGACAGTTCCGGCCGCGCCAATCGTGCTGCCTGTAATGAAGAAGACGCGCGAAATCGCGGAACGATCAGCGCCCATGGTGCGCAGGATGGCGACATCGCGCGCCTTGTTTTTCACCAGCATGACGACGCCGGAAATAATGTTAAGCGAGGCAATAATGACGATAAAGAACAGGATGAAACCCATGGCGGCGCGTTCGACCTGAAGCGCCCCCCACAGGGAGCCATTGGTCTGCGTCCAATCCTGGAAAAGCGCCCTGTCGCCAGCCGCATGGAGCAATTGCCCACGCCAGGCCCCTATGTCGTAAGGGTTCGCGACCTTGATCTCGACCATGTCCCACTCGTCTTCGCGGTCAAAGAAGAGCTGGGCCTGGTTGAGCGGCAGATAAACAAAAGCGCGGTCGATCTCGCTGACGCCGCTATGGAAAACGCCGCCGATAACATAGACGACGCGGCGCGGCGTGGCGCCAAAGGCGGTCGAACCGCCCGGCGAAACGAGTGTTACCTCGTCGCCGGCGCGCAATCCCATGCGATTGGCCAGGCCGTCGCCGACCATGACGACATTGCCACCGTAATCGCCAATGCCGAACTGGCTGAGCGAGCCGTCCTTGATATTGTCGCGGATAATGGCTGTGTTCTTGAGCGTGTCGGGCTCGACGCCTCGCACATAGGCGCCGTCAATGTCGCCGTTCATGCTCTGGATCAGCGCCGCGCCGGTCAGGAAGGGCGCCGCCTGGGTGACGCCCGGTACGGCCTTGAGCCGCTTCAGCATCTCATCGCGATGGGCGAAGTCATCTAGCGGCGCGCCATACAGATAGCCGTGGCCGCCAAACGCCAGCAGGCGCGACAGCATTTCCTCGCGGAAGCCGTTCATGATCGACATGGTCGAGATCAGCGCGGTGACGGCCAGTGCGATGCCGATA
This sequence comes from uncultured Asticcacaulis sp., assembly GCA_946482045.1. Next base: position 11,683 of record CAMLPZ010000073.1, on the reverse strand, counting down.
TAGGATATGATGGCGATGACGGCGATCCCGCCGTCCTTGCGCCGCGTGCGCAGGTAACGCAGGGCCAGGCTGAATTCCCAGGGACGGAAACCGAACAGCGCCTTCAAGAAACCCATATGTTTTAGGCCTTTGCCTTCGTCAGTTGCGCCAGGACTTCATCGAAATCGGCCGTCTGGCGTTCGCCGGTGGCGCGGTTCTTGAGCTCTACCTTGCCCTCGGCCAGCCCCTTGGGGCCGATGATCAGCTGCCACGGAATGCCGATCAGGTCCATGGAAGCGAACTTGGCGCCTGGACGATCATCGCGGTCGTCGTAGAGGACTTCGCGGCCCGCCGCCGTCAGCGCCTTGTAGGCCTTCTCACATGCGGCATCGCAAGCTTCGTCGCCGGCGCGCAGGTTGATCAGGCCGACGTCGAACGGTGCCACGCTTTCCGGCCAGACGATGCCGGCTTCATCGTGGCTGGCCTCAATGATCGCGCCCAAGAGACGCGAGACGCCGACGCCGTAGGAGCCCATGTGGACGGTGATCTCGCCGTCGGGGCCGTTGACAACGGCCTTCATCGGCTTGGAGTACTTTTCGCCGAAATAGAAGATGTGACCGACCTCGATACCGCGCGCCGACAACTGTTTGTCGGCGGGCACAGCAGCGAAATCATCGGTATTGTGCATTTCTTCAGTCGCCGCATAAAGCGCCGTGCGGCCATCGACAATGCCTTGCAGGTCGTCCCAGTCGACATCGTTGCCAGGCGCCGGCATGTCGACCAGGTCGCGGTGGCAGAAGACGGCGCTTTCGCCGGTATCGGCCAGGATGATGAATTCATGGCTTAGGTCGCCGCCGATCGGGCCGGTGTCGGCGCGCATCGGAACGGCTTTCAGGCCCATGCGGCTGAAGGTGTTGAGATAGGCCACGAACATGCGGTTATAGGCCTTGCGCGCCGAAGCTTCGTCGATGTCGAAGCTGTATGCGTCCTTCATCAGGAATTCGCGGCCCCGCATGACGCCGAATCGCGGGCGCTGTTCGTCGCGGAACTTCCACTGGATGTGATAGAGGTTGAGCGGCAGGTCCTTGTAGGACTTGACCGTGCCGCGGAAGATCTCGGTGATCATTTCCTCGTTGGTCGGCCCGTAGAGCATCTCGCGCTCGTGGCGGTCCTTGATGCGCAGCATCTCCTGGCCGTAGTCGTCGTAGCGGCCGGATTCGCGCCACAGGTCGGCCAGTTGCAGAGTCGGCATCAATAGTTGAATGGCGCCGGCGCGGGCCATTTCTTCCTCGACGATTTTCTCGACCTTCTTCAGCACCTTCAGGCCCAGCGGCAACCAGGCATAGATGCCGGCGGCTTCCTGACGGATCATGCCGGTCCTCAGCATCAGGCGATGCGAGACGATCTGGGCTTCGGAGGGGTTTTCCTTGAGAAGGGGAAGGAAGTAGCGCGACAGGCGCATGAGAGAATCCGTTCGTTAGGTATCAGGGCGCGCGCACCCTAAGCAGGTTTGGAAAAAGTGTCAGTCTTTTTCATGGCGAACACCGCCGGTGCAAGACTTATTCAGTGCCCGGCAGCGGAATGTGCACGAAGAAACTCAAACCCAGGAGCAAAGCCCACACAACAAGCGCGACGATGCTGTTGAGCTTGGCCTTCTTCCACAGGTTCGGATTAACCGGGGCCCCCGGATCATTGCCCTTGATGACCTCAACGCCGGCCTCGTGGTGGCTGGGATTGCCGCCGATCGGCAGGACAGCGAACAGGGTCACCCACCAGATCATGATGTAGATGGCGATCCAGGTGACGATGGCGGTGAACATGGGCAAAACTCCGTCAGGCCGGACTATATGAGCCCCAGGCCTTCATCGACACCTAGCACCAGATTAAGGTTTTGCACAGCCGCACCCGACGCGCCCTTGCCGAGATTGTCGAAGACGGCGACCAGGTTGGCGGTTTGCGTGTCGTCGTCACCAAACACGTGAATCAACAATTGATTGGTGTTGGCTAGCGCATCGGCATTAACCGCCTTTGCCTCGGCGCTTTCCTCGAGCGAAGCGACACGGATAAAGCGCTCGCCGGCATAGTGGGCGGTAAGGATGCTGTGGATGCCGGCCAGGTCGGGTTCGTCGGGCAGCGCCCAAAGATGCAGCGGTACCTCGACGATCAGGCCCTGCGCGAACTTGGCGACGGTCGGCGAGAAGATCGGCGGGTTTTCGAGGCCCGAGTAGAGCTGCATTTCCGGCAGGTGCTTGTGCGTCAGGCCGGTGGCGTAGATGCGCTCACGCCCCTGCCCGCCTTCGAATTCGGCAATCATGGATTTGCCGCCGCCACTATAGCCGGTTAGCGACGATGCCGTGATCGGAAAGAAAGGCGGGATGATGCCAAGCTCAGCCAGCGGACGCACCAGCGCGATAAAGCCGGTCGAATGACAGCCGGGATTGCTGATGCGCTTTGAAGCGGCGATGACGTCGCGGTGGCCTTCGGTCATCTCTGGAAAACCAAACGTCCAACCCTCTTCGACGCGATGCGCGGTCGAAGCGTCGATGACGCAAACGTCGGGATTGTCGATCAGCGACACGGCTTCGCGCGCAGCATCGTCCGGCAGGCACAGGATGACGGCGTCGGCGGCATTCAGCGCATCCTTACGGGCAGCGGCGTCCTTGCGCTTGTCTTCACTGAGCCGGATCAGCTCGATGTCGGAACGATCCTGAAGACGTTCGCGGATCTGCAAGCCTGTGGTGCCGACTTCGCCGTCGATAAAAACCTTGTGAGACATGGCGTACCTATCGAAAAGAAAGCAAGAAACCCCACCACCACATCTCGCCGGTGCAAGCACCGTCTCGTGCGGTCCCCTCCCCAGCACAGCTTGGGAGGTACAAAAAGCGAAAAACACCCGCAGGGCCGTCCCTAGGGTGTTTTTCACCATGTGGTAAAGGGGCACATGGGGGAAACACCGTTTCCCCCATGATCCGAAATTAACGCTTCGAGAACTGGAAGGAGCGGCGAGCCTTGGCGCGGCCGTACTTCTTACGCTCGACGACGCGCGAGTCGCGGGTCAGGAAGCCAGCGGCCTTCAGGGCCGGGCGCAGCGCGGGCTCATAGTAGGTCAGCGCCTTCGACAGGCCGTGACGGATAGCGCCGGCTTGACCCGACAGACCCGAACCGTGGACCGAAACGATGACGTCGAACTGCGAGGCGCGGTCGGTCAGGTTAAGCGGCTGAGCGATCATCATGCGCAGAACCGGGCGCGCGAAGTAGACTTCCTGCTCGCGGTCATTGATGATCCACTTGCCGGAACCCGGCTTGATCCACACGCGGGCGACGGCGTTCTTGCGCTTGCCGGTGGCATAGGCGCGGCCGTACTTGTCGAGGATCTGAACGCGCTCGACCTTGGTTTCAACCGGGGTGGACGACAGCGAAGCGAGAGCTTCCAGGCCTTGACCGGTGGTTTGTTCTTGAACTTCGGCCATTCTTAGACGCTCCGGACGTTCTTGCGGCTCAGGCCCTTGAAGTCGATGACTTCCGGCTGTTGAGCTTCATGGGGGTGGGCTTCGCCGGCGTAGATGCGCAGGTGCGTCATCTGGGCGCGGGCCAGCGGCGATTCCTTCGGCAGCATGCGCTCGACCGCCTTGGTCAGCACGCGCTCCGGATATTTGCCGTCCAGCAGCTGGCCAAGCGTGCGTTGCTTGACGCCGCCGGGGTGGCCGGTGTGCCAGTAAAAGATTTCGTTGTGCTTCTTGCCGGTCAGGTGGACCTTTTCGGCGTTGATCACGATGACATAGTCACCGGAATCGACGTTCGGGGTATAGGTCGGCAGATGCTTGCCGCGAAGACGCATGGCGATGAAAGCTGCCAGGCGGCCGAGCACGGCATCCTGAGCGTCGATCACGATCCACTTCTTCTCGACATCGGCGGGCTTGAGAGCCGCGGTTGTGGACGTCAACATGAGAAATTCCTTGGATTGTCGCGCAAGGTTAGCCCCTGCGCGGCGAAGAGGCGCGTCATGTACAGGAGGCTCCTTAGAGTGTCAACGCATAATTTTGAGCAAAATGAGCCAGATCAGTATGATTTCATTGAAGAAATTGACTTGGGTATTAAATTACCGCTAAATTGCGTCATAAAAGTTTGATGGCCGCACTCTATGCGACGGATGCGCTTTGGTCTAACCGTTTCACCCGACACAACACTCAGGGTTCCCATGTCTTTATCGCGTCGCCACTTCCTGGCCGGTTCGGCCGCCACCTCCCTGGCTTTCATGGGCCTTAACGCCCGCGCCGCCGTGCGCCCGGCCGACCCCAAGACGGACCCGGGTTATAAGAACGAGGTCGAAGGTTATGGCCGCCTCAAGGCCGACCCCGCCGGCCTGATCGAACTGCCCGAAGGCTTCACCTACCGTATCTTCTCGCGGATGGGCGAAACCATGGACGACGGGCTATTGGTGCCGGGCAAACACGATGGCATGGCCGCCTTTGCCCATTCCGATCCGGATAAGGTCATTCTGGTTCGCAACCACGAACTGAACCACAAGACGCGCAACCAGTTCCCGGTCGGCGGCCAGGGCCAGAACATGGACAAGCTCGACCGCAGCAAGGTCTATGACTTTACGGCTGACGACGACTTCCCTCTGGGTGGCGGCACCTCGACCCTGATCTACAATATCAAGACGCAGGCGCTGGAAAGCCACTATCTGTCGCTAACCGGCACGTCGACCAACTGCGCCGGCGGCCTGACGCCGTGGGGTTCGTGGCTGACCTGCGAAGAAAGCAACATCCGCGCCGGCGAAGGCGTCAAGAAGGACCATGGCTGGGTTTTCGAAGTGCCTTCGAAGCACAAAGGCCTGGTCGATCCGGTACCGCTCAAGGCCATGGGCCGCTTCGAGCACGAGGCAGCTTGCGTCGATCCGCGCACGGGTATCGTCTATCTGACCGAAGACCGCCCCAACAGCCTGTTCTATCGCTTTATCCCGGCGCACAAGGGCCAGTTGCATCACGGCGGCAAGCTGCAAGCCCTGGTGATCCGCGATGCACTGAAGGCCGAAACAGGCAACCAGACCAGCACGCTGTGGAAGATGGGCGACCGTTTTGCCACCTCATGGATCGACCTGAAGAACGTTGAAAGCCCGGACGATACCCTGCGCGAAGAAGGCTTCGCTTTGGGCGCGGCGCGTTTTGTCCGTGGCGAAGGCATCCATTGGGGCAATGGCGAACTGTTCTTTGCCTGCACCGCCGGCGGGCCGCACGGCTTTGGCCAGATCATGCGCTACACGCCTTCCGCTCATGAAGGCACCAGCGACGAAGCCAAACACCCTGGGATCATCGATCTGTTCGTCGAATCCGGCGACCAAACCGTGCTCGACTATGCCGACAATCTCACCGTCGCCCCGTGGGGTCATCTGTTCGTCTGCGAAGACCGCTATTCGGACGTGCTGATCAACCACCTGCGCATTGTGACCCCGCAAGGCAAGGTCGCGACCTTCGCGCGCAACGTCAATCCGCAGAATTCGGAATGGGCGGGCGTGTGTTTCTCGCCGGACGGATCGACCCTGTTTGCCAACCTGCAGGCCAACGGCATGACGGTGGCCATCAACGGGCCGTGGAACAGCTTCAAGGACACGGCCGTACAGGCCTAATAAAAGGCCCTTTCTGTCCGGCAGAGAGGGCTTTTTTTGAAGATTTGGAGCGTGATGCGTAAGCCCGCAGACGTCTTGATACCGGAAAATCCCCCTTCCGTCAGCTTCGCTTACGCTTGCTGCCACCTTCCCCGTAAACGGGGAAGGAATCACCTGATATTGTTGCGTTTTTCCTTCCCCGTTTACGGAGAAGGTGGCGCGGCGCTTGCGCCGTGCCGGAAGGGGGACCTTCCAGGAATCAAACTAAAATTGCCATGCTCTAAAACCCACCGCGCCGGAACACCCGATCGGCGCGCGCCAACTTCCATGCCAAAAGCACGCTCAAAGCCAATACAATAATGGCCATCAGTTGGTGCGCCAGGGCCAGCCAGAAATTGACCACGGTCCACAACGTCGCGATACCAAGCCCCGCCTGTACAGTGACCGCGCCGGCCACGCCCCAGGCCAGGGTCTTCAGACCGTCGTCCTGGCACTTGCGCCCCGTCAGCGCGGCAAACGCGATCGCGAAGACAAACAGCAGGTAGGCGTTCATGCGATGGATGAACTGCACCCATCCTTGGTCGTGAAACAGCGTGATATAGGCGCCGCGCGACCAGTCGACATAGGGCATGAACCAGCCGTTCATCAGCGGCCAGTCGTTGTAAAGCAGGCCAGCGTGGTTGCCGGCGACCAAAGCCCCCAGCATACATTGCAAGAAGACGATGGCCATGAGCGCGAAGCCGCCGATTTTCCAGCCCAGGGGCGCGCCGCGGCCGCGGTTTTCTCCTGCCCCGGCTTCCAGTCCCGTCCATATCGTCCACATCAGAAGGATCAGCGCCATGGAAAGGTGCGCCATCAGCATTTCAGGCGCCACAAACACGCGCTTGGTCAGGCCCGAAGCGACCATCCACCATCCGACGGCGCCCTGGAACAGGATCATGCCGATGGCTAGGCCTGCCCGCCATATGATGCGTTTGGGCATTTCCTTGCGGATCAGGAACCAGACAAACGGCAGCAGGTAGACGAAGCCCAGCAGCCGCGCCAGGACACGGTGCGCCCACTCCCACCAATAAATGCTCTTGAAGTCGTCAACGCTCATGTGGGCGTTGATCTGGGAATATTGCGGAATCTTCTTGTAGTTTTCGAACTCAGCCATCCAGGCCGCATCGCTCATCGGCGGAATGATGCCGGAAATCGGTTTCCACTCGGTAATCGACAGGCCCGACTGGGTCAGACGCGTGGCGCCGCCGACGGCGACGAGCGCGAAAATCAGAAATGCGGCGACAAAAAGCCAGGCCGCGACCGACGGGGATTTCAGGGGAAGTCGCAACAGAACGCCTCTACAACAACGCAATTGCATCGTACGGCGACACCGCCATACGGGCCGTCTTGCCGTTATCGTCCGAAAACGGTAACGAAGGGATAAGACGGCGCGATTTGCCCACAGCGCTCCGGCGATTTCAAGGCAGTAACGTAAAAGAATCAGAGGATGGACCTATGACCGCGGAAAACTACATCCTTGCCATTTTCGCGGGCCTGGTCGTCGGCTGGATCGCCAACCTCCTGTCGAAAAGCCGCTTCAGTTTCCCGATCAACCTGTTTGTCGGCATCTTCGGCGCCTGCCTGCTCAACTTCTTTCTCGTCTCCGCCGAGATGATCCGCAACCAGTTCTTTCCGATCCTGTGGGTGTCGCTTATGGGCGCCGCCGTCCTGCTCGGCCTGTTTCACCTGTCGCGGGCATTCGAGCGCCGCTGATGGATGACAAACCGCGCAAGCTCAGCCTGCCCCAGCGCCGCGCCATTGCGTGTCTTGGGATTATCGTTTTCCTGATCGCCTATGTCGTGATCGTCAGCGATATCGGCAGCCGCCTGCCCCAGGTCCTGTGGGTTCAACTGCTGTTCTACGGCCTGGCCGGAACCCTGTGGGGCGTGCCGATAATCCCGTTGATATCGTGGTCGGAAGATTACAAGTCGAAGCGGAAAAAGTAGCCTAGTCGCCGCCACAGCCACCTCCACAACCAGAGCCGCACCCGCCGCCGCAGCCTGAACCGGAGCCATCACCCTTGCCTTTCGGCCGCTTGGCCCCCGATACAAGGCCCGAGATAACAAACACGGCAATGACCAACACGAAGATGCCCAGCCCAACATCGTGCCACACCTTGGCAGGTGAACAGGCCGCAAGCGCAAGCATTGCCGCGCCCGAGACACTGGGAAACGCGTACCGTTTAGGCAATATCAGATGGGTCCGACTGTCGATGACCCGTGTGGGATCCGGCCCGAAACGGATGATTTCGTTCGGCCACATCGCCTCCGGCGGCTCGGTGCCGAATTCCGTACGATAAAGTTCAAGGGTTTGCCGGTAGCACTGGCGATGTCTGTCCGCCTCTCCCTGTCCACCTTGCGTCGGGCTATGGTGGATGGGACGCCTCAGTATCTCGCCACAGAACCGATCCCAGTAGTCGCGTGTGTAGATCAGGTGCATGTGCCAGACGCTGTCGACCTCTCCGGACGGCGTCACCGTGCGGCCTGAGACACAGGCGAGGTAGATGAACCTCTTATATTCGTCGATGGCGCGGCGTGTGAATTCCGCGCTCCAGCGGTTGTCACGCGCCAGGCGCCGGCTGAAAGGCAATGCCACGTCAGCGGCATCGATATCGTAGGCGTTTATGGCCTGCCAGAGGGCCAAGTCAGTCTTCATTCAGTCTCCTTGCCCGGCGACCGGGCACAAAAAAGCCCGCCGAAATGGCAGGCTGGTCAGCGTAACGATCATGGAAATCGTGAGACACCGCGAAGGCGGTGGAACAGATCGAGGTAACCGAGGTCGGTAATTCGTTCCCACGCCATCATTATAAGATAGTTTTGCGACAGTTCCGTGACGCTCAATCGCCGCCACCGCCGCCTCCGCCATCGGAACTGCTTGAGCTGCTGTCTGAACTGCCACCGCTGCTATCCGAGCTGCTCGAAGAGTCGCTGCTCGTGCCGCCGAACAGCCATACGCCGGAACCGCCGCCATCACTGCCGGTGTCGGAGGACTGTCGCCTGCCGCCAGTCATCGCCTTGCCCAGAACGGCGAAGAAAAGAACCGCGGCGATCAGGACGGCCATTGCCGTAATCAGCAAACCGACGCCCATGGCAAACCCCTATCGATCGAGATGGGTAATGGCGATAAACGCTGCCTTGTCATTTATGAACTGGACCGCCAACCCCTGGCGCCCGCCGGACTGCTGGGCCGAATAGACCGCCCAGGTATCGATCTGGCGCGACGGTTGCCCGAGACGCTTGGTCAGATCCGCCTTCGTCATGCCGATACGAAGGCCGCCATCCAAGACGAACGTCTGGTTTTTTGCCGGCAAGACGGGGCAGGACGCCGACGGCGCGCCGATTCTGGTAACAGTAATGGTTTCCATCGCGCCAGCTACCGCCGTCGACGACAGCCAGACACGCTGTTTGGCGGCCGGCATGTCGTAACACAGCCACGACATGCCCTGGATGCTGGCCACCGCACCGGCGCCAAACGCCTTCCTCATGTCGCCAAGGGCGATCTGGGAGAAGGCGCCGTCGAGATCGCCGATCGTAAAGCTCCTGGCGAAGCGCGCGGTCACCGGCGGCGCGCTCAAGGCGTCAACCGGCGGGATTGGCGGCGGAATGGGCCGGTCCGCGGCATCGGCAATGCCTGCCAAGCACATCAGGCCTATTATCGAACCCAGACATCCGGCCAAAATCCCGCGCATGATTCCCCTCCGATCACAGTTATCGGACCATAACACAGGGCTTGCGATAACGCTTGCCTTTATCTGTCGCCGCCCGGCGACGACCTAGCGGAGGTCGCGGCCAGGCCACACGCCGTCAAAAACAATGTTCTGCGATGTTGCCGCCGCCGCCATTCCGTGTATTCATGGCCACAATGGTTAACGCCATTTTTTTGGGGGTTTATATGTCACGCATATTTCGTTGTACGATTTCTGCCCTTCTCGGCACCACCGTCCTGATGACCGCATCCCTGGCGATGGCTGAGAACCTGCCCGCCCTGACCCGGTTATCTCCCGAAGCGACGCCCCAGACACCGCGTCCGCATGGCCTGGCGACTTCCATGGCGCTGCGCCAGCTTGACGCGATCAAGACCGGCGCGCCGGTCGCCACCGCCAAGTCGCAGCCTGCCGCAACGTCGACCGGCAAGACCGCCACGGCATCCGACCAGGCGGTGACCGAAGGCGTCTTTTCGGCCGATCGCACCGTCGCCAGCATGGCGGCTGTCGATAGCGCCGCCGGCGCACCGATCTGCGACACATACTTCACACAGTCGCAGGGCCTGGCTGACAACTTAGCGGTCGCCTTCAAGGCGATGACCGCCGGTGATAAGGCCGGTCAGGCCGCCGTCCTGCCGGCGCTCCAGACGCAACTCAACGGCCTGCTGCCTTATGAGATCCGTCCCGAGACCTGCAATGGCAACCATATCAACGCCTATACCGACTATCAGTTCTTCCAGCTCTCAATCCTGCGCGCCAAGGGCATCGACACCGGCCTCCCCGCCAACCTGCCGCTGGTCAAGCAGCCGAACCTGAACCACAGCGCGCTGGCCTATACGGTCGGCTGGATCAAGTATGAACAGGGTGATTTCGAAGGCGCTCTGACAGCCTTCGGCAAGGGCCTGGCCCTCTATCCGCACGACCATGCCCTACAGTCGGAATATCTGGCAACCCTGATGCAACTGCAACGCTTCGACCAGTTGATCGCCTTCGCCGACAAGGTGCTGATCAACACCTACGACCTGAACGACGAGGATCGCGGCAAGTTCTACGCGGCACGCGGCGTCGCCCTGGTCTTCAAGAACGACTTCGCCGGCGCCGACGATTCGCTGACCGTTGCCCTGCGCTACAACTGGTCGGAAGATGTCGCCAAGATGCAGACCGAACTCCGCGTCGCCGTCAAAAGCGCCGCGGGACAGTAAGATTTTGGACATTGTAAGATAAAAAGGCCGGGTCCCGAGGGATCCGGCCTTTTTCATCGAATGGTCGGAGCGACAGGATTCGAACCTGCGACCCCTTGACCCCCAGTCAAGTGCGCTACCAGGCTGCGCCACGCTCCGTCATTGTCTTGCCGGACACGGTTCCGTGACCGGCAAGGATGCGGCTTATAGAGAGGAAACCCGGCCCCCGCAATCCCCGGATAAGTTTTTCCGGGAATTTTCCACCGCTGGCGGACAGATCAGGAAAACTTGCCGCGATTGACGCCACGGCCATTGCGGCCCAGTTGACGCCCCAAGGTCTCCTGCGCTTCTTCCAGCGCCTTGGCAATATCGAGGAACTTGTCGCGTGTCTCCTGCGATATCTTCTGCATCGAGGCCAGGTCGGCGGGCGTAAAGGCATAGGCCGTGCCTCCGGCTTCGGCGACCGCTTCGGCAATATCGTCCGCCATGGCCAGGCCCGATTCCGTGGCGACGGAGGCCTCGCCCGCCGCCGCTGCATTGGCGCCCAGAATGGCCTTCTGGCCCTCGTCCTTGAACAGCTTCTGCACGCCGCGGATGGTATAGCCGCGATCGTATAGCAGGGTCTTCACCCCCATCAGCATGTCGATGTCCTGGGGACGGTAGAAACGGCGCCCGCCGGCGCGCTTGGTCGGGCGGATAAAGGGAAACTTGGTTTCCCAGAACCGCAGCACATGCTGCTGCACGCCGAGCTGGTCAGCGGTTTCTGAAATGGTTCTTAAGGCTAAGGGGCCCTTGCTCACGGCTAATCCCGCACTAACTCTGGAGATTACTCGTGAGTGCCGGCGTCGACGCGGGCCTTCATGATCTGCGACGCGCGGAACGAAATGACCTTGCGCGGGTCGATCGCCGCCGGCTTGCCGGTCTTGGGATTGCGGCCGACGCGGGCGTTCTTGTCCCGAACCTGGAATACGCCAAAGCCCGACAGCTTGACCATTTCACCGCGTTCCAGCGCCTCGACGACCAGATCCAACGTCCGCTCGACGATGGCGGCGCATTCCTGGCGCGGCAAACCCAACTCGTTGTGGACGTCTTCGAACAGTTCAGCGCGCGTCAAGGTTTGCGTTTTCATGGTCAGCTCCGGCTTGTTCTAATCGGCACCTGAAGCGCTTT
>CAMLPZ010000072.1 GCA_946482045.1 uncultured Asticcacaulis sp. | reverse complement strand
AGGGCAACTGGGACCTGGTCGGCAACAACATCCCGGTCTTCTTCATCCAGGACGCCATGAAGTTCCCGGACCTGGTCCACGCCGCCAAGCAGGAGCCCGACCGCGATTTTCCGCAGGCGCAGACCGCCCACGACAATTTCTGGGACTTCATCTCGCTGATGCCGGAATCGATGCACATGGTCATGTGGATCATGTCCGACCGCACCATTCCGCGCAGTTATCGCATGATGGAAGGCTTTGGCGTCCACACCTTCCGCATGGTCGATGCCAAGGGCAAGTCGACCTTCGTCAAGTTCCACTGGCGGCCCAAGCTCGGCTCGCAGTCCGTCGTGTGGAACGAAGCGGTCAAGATCAATGGCGCCGATCCGGACTTCCATCGCCGCGACCTGTGGAACGCCATCCAGTCAGGTGACTTTCCGGAGTGGGAGCTGGGCCTGCAGCTGTTCGACGAGGATTTTGCCGAACAGTTCGACTTCGACGTGCTGGACGCCACCAAGATCATCCCGGAAGAGCTGGTGCCGCTGCGCATGGTCGGCCGGCTGGTGCTCAACCGCATGCCGGACAACTTCTTCGCCGAGACCGAACAAGTCGCCTTCTGCACCCAGAACATCGTGCCGGGCCTCGACTTCACCAATGACCCGCTGCTGCAGGGCCGGAACTTCTCCTATCTCGACACGCAGTTGAAGCGCTTAGGCAGCCCCAACTTCACGCAACTGCCGATCAATGCGCCGCGCTGCCCGTTCGCCCACTTCCAGCAGGACGGCCACATGGCCTTCATGAACCCCAAGGGCCGCGTCAATTACGAGCCCAATTCCTGGGGGCCGGAACACGGCGAAGACCCGGGGCCGCGCGAGAGCGCCGAAGGGTTCCGCAGCTTCCCCGAGCCGGTCGAGGGCGCGAAGCTGCGTATCCGGCCGGAACTGTTCGCCGATCACTACAGCCAGGCGCGGCAGTTCTATGTCAGCCAAACCGAGATCGAGCAGGCGCATATCCAGAGCGCGCTCATCTTCGAACTCAGCCGCTGTGAGCGCGAGGATATTCGGGCGAGGATGGTTTCGCACCTGCTGAACATCGACGAAACCCTGGCGCGCATCGTCGCAGAAGGTCTGGGCCTGCCCAAGCTGCCAAAGCCCGCCCAGGCCAGGAAGCCGACGCGGACGGACCTGGCTCCCTCCGACGCGCTGAGCATCCTGAAGAAAAATCCCGGCACGCTGAAGGGCCGCAAGTTCGGCATCCTGCTGGGCGATGGCGCTGATGCAGGCATCTACAATGCGATCGTCGACGCAGCGACGGCCGCAGGCGCGGTGGTCGAAGTCATTGCGCCGAAGATCGGCGGCGCGGAGCTGAGCGATGGAACGGTGGTGACGCCGCAGTACAAGGTCGACGGCGGCCCATCGGTCCTGTTCGACTTCCCGGTGGTGCTGGCGTCCGAAACCGGCGCCGAAAAGCTTTCCAAACTGCCGCCGGCGCGCGACTTCGTTTCGGACGCCTTTGCCCACTTCAAGTTTGTGGCGCATTCGCCGGGCGTCGTGCCGCTGCTGGAAAAGGCCGGGATTATTGATGACCTCGATGACGGTTTCGTCGAACTGGAAGGACCGGATGCGGTCGGCGCCTATATCGAGGCTCTCGGCGATATTCGCCACTGGGCGCGCGAAAAGGCGATGGTCGCGCTCAATCCGGACCTGCCGTCGGCGACCTGAACTGAAGGCCGGCCGTGTTCGTGTTCGAAATCTTCCTGCCGCTCACGGACAATGACGGCCGGCAGTTTTCATCCGACCTTTACGCAAAGGAGCGTCAGGCCCTGACCGAACGGTTCGGCGGCCTGACCGTCTATTCCCGCGCGCCCGCGGCTGGCCTGTGGGCCCAGGACGATAGCGTGGTGCGGGACGACATCGTCATATTCGAAGTCATGGCGGAAAAATTGGATGCAGAATGGTGGGCGCAATACCGCGCTCACCTTCAGGCCGCCTTCCGCCAGGACAGCCTGCTTATCCGCGCGCGCGACACCATAGTCATCTGAAGCGCTCGCCAGGGTGAACGCGGAATGCCCGGCTTGCCATCGCTGGCGATCGAAACGTATTTCGAATTTATTCTTAACGGCCTAGGTCCCTGTTGAGTAGAGCCCGATCACGGGCAGGGTGAGCGAAGATGCCCAAGAAACGCACAATACTTATCGTCGAGGATGAAGCCGGTATCCGGAACGTCCACACCATCTTTTTCGAGCTTCAGGGCTTCGAGGTCGATACGGTGGTGGATGGGACCAGCGCCATCGAACGCGTCCGCGCCAAGGACTATGAAGTCGTGGTGCTGGACCTGGGACTGCCGGACATCGACGGCCTCGATGTCCTTCAGGAGATTCGCAGCTTCTCCAGCGTGCCCGTCATCGTCATGACGGTGCGTACCGACGCCCGCTCGATCAATGAATCGCTTAAGCGCGGCGCGACGGATTATATGAACAAGCCATTCAAGCCCGAAACCCTGCTGCGGCGGATCAACGGGTTGTCCATTACCCCGGCGCATTGAGCGCATTCCGGTTACGATTTCACCTGCTTTGCCTGCGCCAGCGAGCAGAACGCGCTTACTCCGGCGTTCCGATCAGCCGGTGCCCAAATCGCGATCAATAGGGTATGCACGGCGCCGAATTTTAGTTATCAGTAGCACATAATACCGGTCACTTCAGGCTGGAAGACAGGGGGATATCATGGCGACACGTTCCGGCACAGTTTCTCGCCGCGTCTTCGCGGCCACCGCCGTTGCGGCGACCGCGTTTTTGACCGCCGGCGTGGCCGCCGCCGAAACCGCACCGGTGCCGCAGGCCGGCCTTTACGAGCTGCGGGTTTACACGGCGGCCGACGGAAAGCTGCCCGAACTCGATGCGCGTTTTCGCAATCACACGATCGGCCTCTTCCGCAAGCACGGCATGAAACCGATCGCCTTTTTCCATCCGGAAAATCCCGGCGACAACCGCATCATCTATCTCATGGGCTACAAGGACCGCGCGGCGCGGGACGCTGCGTGGAACGCATTCGCCGCCGATCCGGAATGGAAAAGCGTCGCCGGCGCCAGCGAGGCCAATGGCGCGATCGTCGCCAAGGTCGAGACCCTGTTTCTCGAACCGACAGACTACTCACCGGCCCTTGACCTGACCTCTGCAACGCCGCCGCGTTATTTCGAGCTCCGTACCTACACCACCAATCCGGGCAAGCTGGAAAATCTTCACTCCCGCTTCCGCGACCACACGCTGAGACTCTTCGAAAAGCACGGCATGACCAATCTGCTTTACTGGCGTCCGGCTGGTGGCCAGGCGGGTACGGAGAACCAGATGATCTATCTTCTGGCCTTCCCCGACAAGGACGCGCGAAAGGCGGCCTGGGCCGCTTTCGTCGCGGACGAGGCCTGGAAGACAGTTGCCGCCGACAGCCAGAAGGACGGCCAGATCCTCGCCCCCAGCGGCGCTATTGTTTCCGTCGAGATGACGCCAACGGACTACTCGCCGCTAAAATAGACCGGCCTGGCCGATGGCACTCGACGCCGCGATGATCAGAAAACGGGCCATGGCGAAGGATTTAGCAGAAAGATGCCGGCATTGAGCGCCGTGGCGAAACAGACCCAGAGCAGATAGGGGACCAGAACAATCGCCGCCACTCGGTCCAGGGGCGCGAAGCTCACCATGGTCATGACGATGGCGATGACCATGCAACCGATGACGACCAGTCCGAGCCCCGGCGACTGCATGCCGAAGAAGGCGACGGACCAGGCCGCGTTAAGCGCCATCTGGACCGCGAACCAGACGATGGCGATGCGCCTGCCGGGGCTGTGCGGCGGCAGGATGAGTATGCGCCAGAAGGCGTAGGCCATGGTCATGTAGAGCAAGGTCCAGACAGGGCCGAACAGCCAGTTGGGCGGGGTGAAGTCCGGTTTGGCCAGCCCCGCGTACCAGCCGGGAATATTAGGAAACGTCGCCAGGTTTCCGATCAGCGCTGCCGAAAATACCGCTGCGAAAGCGACAATGGCCATCATTGCCATGGGAGGACGGCGGGATATTGCAATAGTCATGTAAATCTCCCTGGGAGGGGTCTTTGATTTGTGTCGGTACGGCGCCGGGTCATTGTGGCTGAGCCAGCATATCGGCCGTGGGCGATGGATGGCCGGGTTTGATGAAGGTCAAGGTAACGCGCCCCAGTCTCACCCCGTATTTAGAGACATCGGCGCGATTGATGGCAACACCGTCCGCGACCATGTGCGACCAGTCGTCGAACCTCACCTTAAGCGTCGTACCCTTGTATGGCAGCTTGAGCAGATAGCGCAGGCGCATGGCGTCGCCCTCGGTCTCCAGCATGGCTTCGCCGTCCACGTCCGCCGCAGTGCCGCGATATCGTCCATCGCTTATTCGGGTGAAGGTCCAGGTGCGGGACTGGCGCTCGCCATCGCTCCACAGGAAGCGTTCGTCCAGTATGAAGTTGCCGGCGGATTGCGTACCCCGGGCAACGACGGAAAATGTGCGCACGACCTTTCCCGAACGGTCTTCGAACACGCCGTAGGCGCGCGTCTCGCCGGTAAAGTAGTCTTCAAGGGAAAAGACGGGCGTCGCCCGGTGGTTGGCCTCGATACCAACCGCCGCGCAGCCGCCGAGCAGGGCCGGAGCCAGGGCCAGACACATGATTAGAGACGGCTTCATCGGAACATCCTTGCGTGAGATGTCATATTTACGATGGGGGAAGCCGAATGGTTCAACCTGAGTGCATTTGAAGGCGCGCTGGATCATTGGCGCGCTTTGACGTCCGACGCAAAATTGTAACGGATTACATATTGAGCCGAAGAGAGATTCGTGGTGCAACTCCGCCTCAAATAATCAGGGGAGTTCGGCGTGAAGTGGATTTGGGTTCTTGGCGGCGCCAGCGCGCTGTCGGCTGTGGCATTGCCTGCGCTCAGCCAGGACGGCGAGACCGTCATCGTCAGCACGCGGCTGAAGCCGCCTGTGCCGTGGTCCGAACGCCGCCTGGCCAAGGAGGGGCAGTCGGTCAATGACGTCCTGGAAGGCGTGCCCGGCCTGACGATACTGGACGGCGGGGTCGCCGGATCGCGCGCCGAGCTGTTCGTGCGCGGCGCCGACGCCAACTTCTCACCCGTGCTTATCGAAGGCGTCCCGGTCCATGACCTAGGCGATTCGCGTGGCGGCGCCTATGACTTTTCGACGTTGGCCGGCGATGAAATCACCGCCGTCACCGTGGGGCAGGGGCCATTGTCGGCGCTGTATGGCTCGGGCGCCCTGGCCGGGGTGGTGATGACCGAAATCGACCTCAAGCCCGGTCTGCGCGTCTCGGTTTCGGGCGACGAGGAATATAGCGCGCGTCTGGCGGGTGGCACGGATTTGGGTGACTGGAACCTCAGCGGCGCGATCCGTCACGGCGAGGACGGCGACAAGGACCTGGGGCAGTGGCGCACCCTTTCGACCCTGACCGCCAAGCTGAGCGGCGCGACGCCGCGCGATGGCCGCCTCAGCCTGTTCGTCCGCGCCGCCGACAGCGACCGCGAGGGCTTTGATGTCGCCAGCGGCGGCATTCTCTATTCGGACGGCGCGCGCCAGCGTATCGAAGACAAGGACCGCGTGGCCGGCCTGTCCTTCCGCCAGCCCGCCGGCGATGGCCGCAGCCTCAGCCTGAACCTGGCGGCCTTCCGGCGCGACCAGGATCAATTTAGCCCGGCCGTCGGCGATCCGATGGCGGGCGGCACGCCGGCGACCGTCCAGACCAGCACCTTTGATCGCGTCCAGGCGACCGCCACCTATCGCGCCGCCGGGACGCGGGTGGACTATGCCGCGGGCGTCGAACTGATGCGCGAGCAGGGCGAGGTCGACGGCGTGCTCGATTTCGGCTTCTTTAGCCTGCCGTCCAGCTTCGAACAGGACCGCAGCAGCGCAGGCGTCTTTGGCGAAGGCCTGGTGCGGCTCAGCGGCGGTTTCGCGGTGCGCGGTGGTGTCCGCGTCGACGCCCGCGACGGTGACAAGGCCGCGTGGAGCCAGCGCGCCAGCCTTGAATGGCAATCGGCCGATGAGCGCCTGGCCCTGGCCGGGACGTGGGGGCGGTCCCTGAAAGTGCCAAGCTTCTACGCCCTGGGCGATCCGCTTGTCGGCTCGCCGGACCTGCGGCCGGAGGAAAGCGAAGGCGGCGATGTCCGCCTGGCTTACCGCTTCGGCGCCACGCGCCTGACGGTAGCGGCGCACACCACTACATATCGTAATCTCATCGATTTCGACTTCGCCACCTTCAAGCTGGTCAACCGCGACGAGGTCGAGATTTCGGGCGTCGATCTGGCGCTGGATGGACCCATCGGGCCGCAACTGACCTATGAGGCGCGGGTGTCGACCCTGCGTAACGAGGTCAATGGCGTCGAAGATGGCCTTTTGCATCGGCCGGACCTGACGGCGGCCTTTGACCTGACCTGGACGCCACGGGCGGCGTGGACCCTGCGCCTGGACAACCGCTATGTCGGCGAGCGGACATCGAGTTCGATCCCGACCGGGGACGTCACTTTGGAAGGCTATGTCCGCAGCGATCTGACGATTGGCTACGGTTTCGGCGACGGGCTGGCCGTGTCGGCGCGTTTAGGCAATCTATGGGATGAAAAGTACGAGACCGTGGCCGGATTCCGGGCACGCGGGCGCAACGCGATGCTTAGCCTCAGCAAGCGTTGGTAAATAAAAACAATAATTTGGGAGCAAACGATGGCGATAGTTCAAAACACGTTTCTGAGTCGAGGTAAATGGCTACTCGGCCTCATGCTGGTCCTTGCCGCCCTGGCCGTGGCTTTTGCCGCGTGGGCGGCCACCCGGGCGCCGGCCGCGGCGCTTAAGGGCGCGCAGGTCCTGGTCTTTTCCAAGACCGCGGGCTTCCGCCACGACTCGATACCGACCGGTCAGGCGGCCCTGCGCGACCTGGCGCAGAAGCAGGGCTTTAGCGTCACCGTCACCGAGGACGCTTCGGTTTTCACCGATGACAACCTGAAGACCTATGACGCCGTCGTCTTCCTCAACACCACGGGCGACATCCTCGACGAACAGCAGCAGACGGCTTTCGAGCATTTCATTCAGTCGGGCGGCGGTCTCTTGGGCATCCACGCGGCCACCGACACCGAAAGCGACGGCAAGTGGCCGTGGTATACCAAGCTGATCGGCGGCCATTTCAAGAGCCATCCCGCCATCCAGGAAGCCCGTCTGGTCGTCGCCGATCCGCACCATCCGGCGATCGCCGCCGATCCGGCCCTGGTCAAGAAGGGCGAGATGCGTTTCACCGACGAGTGGTACGATTTCCGCAATGTCAGCCCGTTCCTGCACCACATCCTCAAGATCGACAGCCAAAGCTACAAGGGCTCACAGTCCCAGGGCATCAGCGGCATGGTGTGGTCGAATGACTTCGACGGCGGCCGTGGCTTCTATATCGGCCTGGGCCACCGCAACGAATCCTACGCGGAACCCATCATGCAGCGCCTGATGATCCAGGGTCTGATCTATGCTGTCGGCAAGAAAAACAAGGATTACAGCAAGATCCGCCCGGCAGCGGAACGCATGACGCGCGAAACCGTCGTCTCCAACATGAACGAGCCGATCGCTTTCGACTTCCTGCCCGACCGCAGCATCCTGATCATCCAGCGCGGGGGCGAACTGATCCACGTCGATCCGACCTGGGGGACGCGCCGCACCGTCGGCAAGGTGGCCTTCGATACGTCGAACGGCGAACACGGCGCCTACGCCCTGGCCGTCGATCCGGGCTTTGCCGGCAACCGCATCGTCTACATCCAGCATTCCCGGCGCAAGGGCGCCAAGATGATGAACCGCGTCGGCCGTTTCCGGCTGGACGTGAAGGCCGGCCGCCTGACGCCGGTCGATACCCTGATCGATATCCCCATCGAGGACACCTGCTGCCATACCGGCAGCGGCCTGTTGTTCAACAAGGCCGGGGACCTGTTCATCACCACGGGTGACAACACCAATCCGTGGGACAAGACCGTTGCCGGCTATGCACCGCTGGACAATCGTCCGAACGGCACCGACCGGGACGCCGCCCGCTCATCGGGCAACACCCAGGACCTGCGCGGCAAGATCCTGCGCATCCGGCCGAAGGCGGCTGGCGGCTACACCGTCCCCAAGGGCAATCTGTTCGCCAGTCCGAAGCAGGGGCGGCCGGAAATCTACGCCATGGGCTTCCGCAATCCGTACTCGCTGGCCCAGGACCCGAAGACCGGCTTCCTGTATCTCGGTGACGTCGGGCCCGACGCCAATGCCGATGACGCCAATCGCGGCGTGCGCGGCCATGATGAGATCAACGAGATCAAGAGCCCCGGCAACTACGGCTGGCCGCTGTTCATCGGGAACAACTACCCTTACCACAAGTACGACTTCGTCACCGGCGCCAATGGTCCGGCTTTCGACCCGGCGCGTCCGGTCAACCCGTCGCCGCGCAATACCGGCATGAAGGTTCTGCCGCCCGCGCGTCCGGCCCTGATCTACTATCCGTACAACGAATCCACCATCTTCCCGGAGCTGGGGATGGGCGGCCGTTCGGCGACGGCGGGTGGTGTTTATCGCCGGTCCAAGACGCCCGCGACGACCAACCTGCCGGCCTGGTACGACGGCAAGCTGTTCATCTCGGACTTTGTGCGCAGTTATGTGAAGGTGGTCGATTTCGACAGCCAGGGGAACGTCCGCCAGATCGTCGACCTGGCGCCGAGCGTGAAGATCGATAACCCGATCGACATGATGTTCGGTCCTGACGGCAACCTCTATGTCCTGGCCTATGGGCCCAAGTGGAACGCGGCCAACCCGACCTCGGGGCTGTACCGGATCGTGTTCCGGCCAGGCGAGCTCGAAGCCGCGCCGGCAGCCGCCGTCGCTGAGGCGCCTTTGTCGCCGGCCCTGGCGCTGATCGAGGAAAACGCCTGCCTGTCGTGCCATCAGGTCGATGAGGACTCCGTCGGTCCGTCGTACAAGAAGGTCGCCGAAAAGTACCGCAGCCGTGCCGATGCCGTCGATTACGTCGCGGGCCAGATCGGGAAGGGCAGCACGGGTCTGTGGGGAAGTCCGCACGCCATGCCGGCTTTCGAAGGCATCAGCGCGGAAGATCGCAAGGTCCTGGCGACCTTTATACTGGAACAGTAGACCGGGACGCACGCGGTGGGTGAGGGCGGCTGTGGTTGCTCTCACCCACCCACTTTAAGCCACCCGCCGGCGGAGAAGGGCCGTGCCAAGGCCGCCGGCAACGATGGTCAGGCCCGACAGAATAAGAAGATAGGTTACGCGCACTTGGCCGGCGTAGGGCTTGGCGTGAAACGGCGGCGCCCTGGCGAAGTCGGCTTCATGGAACGGGACCGTGTTGAACAGGTACGGATAGTAGAAGCGGCGAAGCGCGGTGTGGAACTCCGTCACGTGGGACTGGTAGCCGAGATAGCGGCGGACATCGGTGTCGGCCAGCCGTTCCAGCGCCGTCTGGACGCCGACCGAAGGCAGGATAAACCCCGTGCCCTCAGCCATGGCCTGGCGCTTCAGGATGGCGGCGCGATAGGCAGCGACGTCCCCCGCTACGCGTGCGTCGCCGACATGGTGGAAGGCGAAATACCACTTCCATTCGAAGGTCTTGCCCAGCGGCGGCGTGTCCTTCCATTCGGGATGAAGGCGGAAGAAGGCCTGCATGGTGTCGGCCTTCGGCACTTCCCAGGCGCCATGGACGATCTGGCGGTGCTTCAGGACGATGTCGACGCCGTGCGGCACAGGGACGGCGCGGGTGATGGCGATATGGGCCAGCGCGGGCGCCACGAGAACCAGGACGACCCACTGGGTCAGAAGCACGAGGGCGTTGACCCGCGACCCGAAACCGGACGCCGCCGTCACAAGGCAAAGCGCCGTCCAAAAGCCGATATAGAGCAGGATGAGCGCAAGTCCGGCTAGCGCTCCGGCAAACGGCGCCCGCGCCAGCAGGCAGCCTGCAATGAAGGGCAGGGCGACCGCCGCGAAGACCAGGCCGCTTTTCAGGCCCATCCGGCGCAGCCACAGCCCAAGGCCCGCTTTCGGCGCGGTTCTCAGCAGGTTGAGCCGGCCGCTTTCGGCCTCCTGGGCCACCAGGTCGTGCAGCAGGACAATCAGGAACAGGGGCGTCAGATAGACCAGGACGAAGCTGAGGTCGAAACGGCCCGGCAGGGCAAGTTCAGGATTGAATATATCTCCCTCATAAAGTTGCGCCTGGAGGCCCAGGGCGCGGACCCTGAGATTATAGGGCAGGACGTCCCGTTGCCCCAGGGCGGCGAAGGCCAGGCGCGACGGCGGGTCATAGGTGTGGAAGAAGCTGTAATAGGCCGCGGAACCGGCATCGCCTTCGGGGCCGTAGGTCTTGGCCAGGTCGGCCATGTCGCTGTCCTGCAAGGTCTTCAGGTGGGCGATCACGGCGTCCTGGCGGGCGACCTCGGCCAGGCCACGGCCGACCGCGATGGCCGACAGAAGGCATAGCGCCGCGATCGCCACGACGGTCAGACGCGAGCGGACGGTGAGCAGCCATTCGAACCTGAGCGCGCTCATATTGCCGTCCTTTCCAGCCGCAGGGCTGACCATTGGCCGAGCGCCAGCAGGGCGACGACCCAGATAAAGAGGATGCCGAGCGCCGGGAACACCGCGTCGCGCCGCGTATTGACGTCCGGCGGCCGGAAGACGAAGTCGGGATAGCGGGTCCAGTGACTGTGGGCGATGCGGTTTTCCCGGGTCTTGTTGGTGTCGTCGGCATAGGTCAGGGCCGTCGCCTGAAGCCGGTTGAGATGCTGGACGAGGCCGAAGCGATAGGCCTCGCCCTGGTCGAGGAAGGCGTGGTACGCGGCCAGGTCCGTTCCTGAGCCCGACATGGACAGCCGCTGGAGGGCTATGACGGGCGCCAGCCCGCCGAGGGCGTCCTGCATCCGCGACTGCGCCTTCTGTTGCGCGAAGTTGCGGTGGCCATAAGCCTTGAACAGATCGCTCGTCATCCTTTCGCCTTCGATGGCCAGGAGTCCCTTGTAATTGACGGGCAGGTCCTCGATCCGCTTTACGCCGTAACTTTGCAGGATCTTCTGTTTGAAGGCGTTGAAGTAGGGATCGTCGGGATTGTGGCTGTCGCCCATGGCCTTGAGGTCCTTATGGATACGAATGTCCGTTTCCATCTGGGTGAGGAGGGGGCGGGCGCGGGCGACGAGGTCGGGCGCGATGCGCGGGATGAAGACGCACAGGCAAGCCCAGGCGGCGACAAGCATCAGGAGCGCATCGCGGCCGCGCGCCACGAGCGTCGAGACGAGAACGGCGGCGACGGTCCAAAGCAGCAGGTAAAGCGTGTAGCCAAAGACCATCGCCGTGGTGAGATCGGCGCCAAGCCCGGCGGACACGGCCAGCCAGCAGAGGGTGGCGGCGGCTGGCAACAGGATGATGCCGGCGACGGCGGCGAGGCATAGGGTCTTGCCCCAGAACAGCTGGGGTCCGCCGATGCCCTGGCTGAGGCAAAGCGACAGGGTGCCGCGTTCGCGTTCGCGCGTCACGGCGCCGTAGCCAAGGAAGACCAGCAGGAGCGGCGCCAGGATCTGCAGGCAGAAGGCGGGCGTCAGCTGGCCGAAGCGCACCAGCGACGTGTTCTGGCGCGTGTCGGAAAAGTTGGCGCTGTTCTGGCGATGGCCTTCGAGATAAAGCATGTGGCCGGTAAAGGCGTCGACGCCGGGATCGAAGGCCGCCATCGGGTTCAGGGGGCGAAAGACGAAATGGCCATAGTGCACCATGCGGTGCGGGTGGCGGTCGGGCTGGGCGTCGAAGGTCTCATTGGCTTCGGACTGATAGCTGGCGCGCAACCCTTCGGTATGGCGGAACTGATCCCAGGCATTGAACATCGCCATGATGCTCAGCAAGAGGTAAAGCGCCGCGCTGATCACGGCGGTCCGGTTGCGCGAAAGGGCGCGGCCCTCGTTCAGGGCGATGGTCAGGACCGTATTCATGCCGCGCGATCCGGCTCAGGCGCCTGGTAGGCGCGGTAAAGCGCGTTGATGTCGAACGCGCCGGCCGCCTTGCCGGCCACGCTGATCAGCCGGCCACCGTCGAGGAAGCCGATGCGATCGGCAGCTTGGGTCGCTCCCAGCAGGTCGTGCGTCACCATCAGAGTGGCCGTTCCCCTGCCGCGCAGGGCATCGAGCAGGTCGTGGAATTCGCTGATCGCGCGGGGATCGAGGCCCGATGTCGGCTCGTCGAGAAGCAGGACCGGAACGTCCCTGGCCACGGCCAGGGCGATCGCCGTTTTCTGCCGCATGCCTTTCGAATAGCCGCCAAGACGCTGTCCGCGCGCGGATGACGCCAGGCCGACCGCATCGAGCGCGCCTTCGATCCGTGCGGTTTCGGGCCTGATGCCGGCCAGGGTCAGGAAGTAGGCCAGGGTCTCGCGCGCATCGAGGTGTTCGTAGAGGGCCACGTTTTCCGGAACGTAGGCGACGCTGGCCCGGGCCTCGGCGGGCCTGGCCGTGATGTCGATCCCGGCGACCCGGACCGTGCCGGACGCAGGTTTCAGGAAGCCCAGCAGGACCTTGAGGGTCGTGGACTTGCCGGCCCCGTTGCCGCCCAGAAGGGCGAAAATCTCGCCGCGCGCGACGCTCAGGCTCAGGCCGGAGAGGATCGGTCTTCCACCGTAGCCGGCCGACACGTTGGTTAGGCTGAGTATCAGATTTTCGTCGCCCACGAGTATTTCAGTCATTGCCATTGCCCATTGGAACCGCTAATGGCGCACTTGTAGTATGTTATATCATAACACTTCAAGGGCAAAAATCATGCTGGCGATGATGAAATCGAAATGGACGGCGCGCGCCGTGTCTTTAATGGCGATCATGAGTGGCTGGGGCGTGGCGGCATCCGCCCTGGCGGAAGATGCCGCGGCTGAGGAGGCGGCTGAGGTCGTGGTCACCGGATCGCGCAAGGCCGCCGCCAGCATCAAGGGGCTGGATATCGAACCGTTGCGCCTGCCGCAGAATGTCCGGGTTCTCGACGAACAGTTGATCAGCGACGCCGGGTTCACCAAGCTTGGCGAACTCTATGACCTCGCCGGCGGCATGTCGCGCCAGAACAGTTTCGGCGGGGCGTGGGACGCGTACGCGATCCGTGGTTTTTCGGGGGACATCAACCAGGGGCCGGACCTGCTGATTAACCGTTTCAGCGCCAATCGCGGCTTCAATGCCAGGCGTGACGTGGCGACCATTGAACGGTTCGAAGTGTTGAAGGGGCCGGCCTCGGCGCTGTCCGGCAAGGGCGAGCCCGGCGGGTCGATCAATATCGTCACCAAGGCGCCGCGTGACCGCGCGCATCTTGGCGCGGACCTGTCCGTCGGCAGCTTTGGGACGTCACGCGCCGCCGTCGATACGGGTGCGCCGCTGGGCACGGCGCTCAAGACGCGCCTGATCGTAGCGGCGGAGCGCTCCGATGGTTTCCGCGATTACACGCCGTCCGATCGCTGGCTTGTGGCGCCTTCGCTGGCTTTCGAACCGCGCCAGGGCCTGCGGCTGTTGTACCAGGCGGAACTGAACCGCGTGAATTTTACCCATGACCGAGGCCTGGTCGCGGTGAACAATGATCCGCTGGCCTTGCCGGTGACCCGTTTTCTCGGCGAGCCCAATGACGGTCATATCCACCAGGCCAGCGCGCAGCATCAGTTGACGGCGACCTATGACCTAAGCGACGGCGTTTCGATCGAAGCCGGTGTGGCCTATCGCGACGGTTCGATGATCGGACAGTCGACCCATAACCGCCTGCTGCAATCCGACGGGATACTGCGCCGGCAGTTGCGGGTCCACGACTACGCCTGGGACGATCTCAGCGGCCGGCTTGAACTCACCCTGGTGAAGGCGGCTTTCGGCGTCCATCATCAGGTGCGCGCCGGGATCGACGGCTTTGCCTATGGTCAGTACCGCAAGTTCTGGCGCTTCAATCCGACCGCCGCCAATCCGTACGGTATCGATATCCATAATCCCGTCTACGGCCAGGCAAAACCGGTTGCGCCGCTCAATACCGACAACCACGAAGACCTGACGGGCAGGGGGGTCTTCGTGCAGGACCTCATCAGCATCGGTGACGACTGGACGCTTCTGCTGGGCCTGCGCCACGACGCCATAGACCAGACCGTCAGCAACCGCATGAACACCACCGCCGTCTCGCAGTCGTTAAGCCGGACGTCGCCGCGCGCCGCTGTGACCTATAAACCGTCGGACAACTGGTCGGTCTATGCGAGCTATGGACAATCCTTCCGCTATAACCAGGGCGCGGATCGCACGAACACGCCGTTCGCGCCGGAGGAGGGCGAAGCTTATGAGGCCGGCGCCAAGTTCAGTCTCATTGAGCGCAAACTGACGGGGACGGTCTCGGTCTTCGATATCACCAAGGCGAACATTCTCTCTACCGATCCAACCGACTCCGCCTACCAGGTCGCGCTGGGCGAGGCCCGGTCGCGGGGGCTTGAGGTCGAGACCACCTACGCCGTCAACCGCGCGACCTATGTCACCGGCGTCTATGCCTATGTCGATGCCGAGGTGACGCGCGACACCATGGCCGCGCTGGTCGGTGGGCCTTTGAACAATATCCCGAAACACAGCGGGGCGGTTTTCTTCAGCTATGCCCCGGACCGCCGCGGCGCGGGCGCCTTGAGCTATACCGGCGGTTTGGTGTTCGTCGGCGAGAGGGCCGGTGATTTCAACAACAGCGGTTTCCGCCTGCCGGCCTATGTCACCGCGCGCGCCGGCATCGCCTGGCAGGTCAACGACAGAGTCGAGCTGCGGTTGGAAGGCGATAACCTGTTCGATGAGGCCTATGTCGACAACAGCTACGACGCTGTCTGGGTCACGCCGGGCGCGCCCCGGTCGGTGACGCTGCGGCTGCGCTACGGAATGTAGCCGTCGAAAGGTTCCGGCCCTTCCGCCGTTTTTGGTGAAGAAGGCTGGCGAAGGGCGTTCTTTTGCCAGGCCAGACCACTCACCGCGGAGGGGCCGGATAACGGCATCCAGCAGAGGCGGCGTCGCCCGGATGGTCACGTAATGGCCATGAGGTGGAGATATTTTCGCCATTATCGCCCAATAGGAGTGCCATTGTGTAAGTTTTTTGTAAGGAATATTGCGCCTGTTGAAGTAAATATTGGTAAACCATCGACTGGTTATCCATTTAAAACAATAGCATAAAGTATAGTAAATCTGAGTAAATAAAGTTTTTCAAAATCTTAATTTGCTTGCTTGTGTATTTTTTATTTCTCTGAGGCGAAAATTTACCTTCGACTAACAATAGGTACGTAAAAATCCATATGCGGCGGTTTAACGCGTCATGCGCAAACGCCGACTGGGTCAGTTCAAGTGAGTGTGAGTAAGCGTGATGGTTGACTATTATATCTCCCCGACCGGCAGTGGTTCGCAAAACGGCATTGGCGTCGGCAATGCCTCGACCCTCAGTCAGTTGGACAGTATCCTCGCCAAGGCCCAGGC
>CAMLPZ010000071.1 GCA_946482045.1 uncultured Asticcacaulis sp. | reverse complement strand
CGCGCCTACGGCAATGAAAACTGGCAATTCGATGGCGACGGCCTGATGATGCGCCGTATCGCCAGCATCAACGAACATCCGATCCCGGACGATGCACGCAAATTTCTGTGGCCGGCGGGCCGGCGTCCGGACGACCATCCTGCACTGGAGGAACTGGGACTTTAACTGCCTGTTTTGTACGTTTCGGGGGTAGAAAGCGCTTGACCCTATTCCCTTGCTATGATCCAGCATAACGCTGATAGTTGCAAGGGGAACAATGGTCAAAACGCTGCCTGTTTTCGTAGCCGTTGTGGCCTGCGTCCCGGGGTTCGCGCCGGCGATTGGTCATGCCCAGGCGTCGGATACGAAGACCGCCGAAGCGCCTCAGGACGAGAAGGGCGAAGGCAAGGACACGGCACCACCCATTGTCGTCACGGCTCGAAAACCATCGGTTACCAACAAGATCGACCGCCGCGTCTACGATGTCTCGGCCAGTCCCGACGCCGCCTTTTCCAGTGTCAACGACGTCCTGACGCGCATTCCTTCGGTCACGGTCGATGCGCGCGGCCGCGTCGCCCTGCGCGGGGACGGCCAGGTCAAGGTCCTGATCGACGGTGTTGAGGCCCGTCCGGGCGCGCTCGCCAGCCTCCAGGCATCGGACATCGACCGCGTCGAGGTCATGACCAATCCGTCCGGCCAGTTCGCTTCGGACGGCTCTGGCGGGATCATCAACGTCATCCTCAAGAAGCAGCGCCGGGAAGGGATCAATGGCATGGCCGGCGTCCGGGCCGACGCCGACGGCCGTTACTATGTCAACGCCGCCTTCAGCCGCAAGGCAGGACGTTGGACCACGGCGCTGTCGGCGGGTTTCAGCCGCACGCGCGACGTGACGCTGTTCGACGGGCTCCAGCAATGGACGACGGCGTCGGGCGCCGAAACCACCAATGGTTTCGACCGCTCGGTCGCCAGCCGCCGGCAGGCCTATGAAAACGCCAGCCTGGCCTACGCCTTGTCGGAACGGGATACGGTCGAACTCAACTATAGCCACTACCGCTGGCGCCAGACGTCTACCGACGCCGGCACGGTGCGGGTCGCGAATGCGGCGGGACAGGTAATCGAGGACCACGCCGAAGACGTGCTGGGTACCGAGCGCGGTGTGACCGGCGAAGTCGCGCTCCATTACACGCACAAGGGCAGGATCGAGGGCGAGCGCTTCGATCTCAATATCTCGCGTGACAACGGCCGGTCCACCGATGGCTCGGCACACGGCCTGATCTACGCCGTGCCGGCCCAGGCCGAACGCGCCTATGCCTATCGCAACGACGCTTCCGATCATGGCGGTTCGGTCAAGGGCGACTATGAAAGGCCCTTCGGCAAGTCGCGCCTGACGGCGGGCTTCCTGTTCGAAACGACCGAGAGCAGCCTCCTCAGCCGGTCCGAAAACCTGGCCGCGATCGTGCCCGGCGCACCGGACTTCGTCACGCCCTTCGACTATGCCCGCCGGATCGCGGCAGGCTATGTCACCTGGCAGACGCCTATCGGTGGTTTCGTGGTCATGCCGGGCCTGCGCGTCGAGGATGAGCACCGCGAAGCCGGCGTCTTCACCCGCGGCGATACGCGGCTCCTGCCGTCCCTGAGCGTCAACCGCGACCTGTCCGAAAGAACCAAGCTGGTCGCCAGCTACAGCCGCCGCACCCAGGCGCCCAGCCTCTACCAGCTCAATCCACGCCCGATCTATTGGTCGCGTTACCTGCGCTATGAGGGTAATCCCGAACTGGCATGGCAGGAAACGGATTCCTTCGAGGTCGGCTATGAGTTCACCGACAACGACTTCAGTTCGAACGGCAGCCTCTATTATCGCGTGAACCATCATCCGCTGACCGAAACGCGCAGCGTCACTGCGGACCAGGTGGTCGTCCTTTCGGTCATCAATGCCGACCGGTCTCGCGTCGCGGGGCTGGAATGGACCGCCAAGGGCAGGGCGTGGAAGACGATCGACTATTCGGTCAACCTGAACGTCTTCGACAGCCAAGTGACCGGGCTGCTCGGCGGCGCGATGCTCAGGCGCCAGTACGTCACCTGGTCTGGCAACGCGGTCGTCGAATACAAGCCCGATCCCCGGGACTGGCTGCAATTCAGCCTGACCGGTGAAGGGCGCGGCGTGACGCTTCAGGGGTACAAGACCGGCTTTTACAGGCTGGACGTGACCTGGCGCCACAAGTTGACGCCGAAATGGACGGCGTCGCTGCGCGCATCCGATCTGCTGAATTCGTCGAAGCGGACCGACACCTTCGCAACGCCTGAGGGCGAGTCCCTGATTGTCAGCCGCAATGAAAAGCCGGGGCTCATGATCGGCGTCGCGCGCAAGTTCGGCAATGGAGGGCCGTAAGGTCGGTTTAGTCGAACAGGCTCATCTCGCCCGAAAAAACCTGGAAGAGCTGCGGCAGTTGTCCCAGCCCCAGACGCGACAACAGGCCGTTCATGGCTTCGGCATCGTGGCCTGGAAACCATGAAGCGATGGCGAGGACGGCGAATACAGGCGCCAGGAAACAGATAATGGTCGCCGACACCATGATGTCGAGCGCGCGGAAGAATTGAGATTTGAGACGGCGAGCCGACCGCCTGATGAGCCGCCCCCTGAAACTGAAATTCATCCCAATACCTGAATTATCTTGTTTTTTATTGGCTTATGCGAGCTGAGCGCACCATGATAATAAATTTGTAAAAATGTAATATAGTTCTCCTTTCAGGAGAAAACGCGCAAAAACATACGCAAAAGCAACAGCATTGCGCCATTAAATAAAATTGCGACGAAATTCCGCGGAACCGACGAAAAACAAGCGGCAAAATACCACCTTAATGTCACGACTATCACGTTTGCGTGGTTTCTGCGCCGTTTTTTTGTGCGGCGGCGGGTAGTTTGGCCGTTGTCTCAAATGCCTCTACAGGAGTTTCGCCATGGCAGACGTCAAAATCGAGAATAATCCTCCCGTCGTGGAGCGCGAAGTCATTCGTGAGCCCGTTGTCGACAACAGCGGCAACAATACCGGGCTTATCGTCCTGGCCCTTATCCTGGTCGCGCTGCTGATCGGCGCCTTCTTCATAACGCAGACGCGGTCGCGCCCGGCGGATCCAGTGACCACCGCCGCCGAACAGGTCGGCGATGCCGCCGGCGACGCGGCCGGCACTGTCAAGAAGACGCTGACCGTCGAGTAATGGTAAAAGAGCGCCGCCGGAGGCATCCGGCGGCCTTATTTTCACGCGCTGTTGGCGGCGACCCTTTTTGGGCGATCATGCAGGGCGGCCACGTAGCCCGCGACCGTGGCGGCGTCGGTATCGGCAACGTGTTTAGCCAGCGCCACCAGATCGTGGACCAGGGCTTCGTCCTCGCCGTCCGGTTCAAGCCTGGCGCCGATCACTTCATGCAGATAGGCGTGCAGGGCCGCTTCGTCACCGGGCGTCAGTTGGAACCGGGCGCTGCCCTTTATGAAGGTGAACAGGACGGTCTCTACGAAGCCATTGTCGCGGTCGCCCGATACGTTGCGAACGACCGAACGGATGAATTCAAACCGCAATGCGTCGTTGTCTTTAAGCGTCTTACTGTCCATGACCCAGCTGCTTTTGCCGCCAATGGTTTTGTTCGAAGCTAATCGACACCGCATAAAAAAGATATGTGATCACTTGCGGATGCGGTTACCTCACGAGCGGCGGTAGTTCTGGTCGATCTCGTCGCCGTTCAGCCGCTCCTCGACGCCGTCGATATAGATGTTTACCTCGACGCCATTGGCGCCTTCGCTCTGTTCGACGCGGTTGACGACCGCCGGCCCGCCATAGCGTTCCATCAGTTCAGGGTCGTGGATACGGTGTTCAGGCACAGGAATGGCGGCGAAGTCGAAGGTATCGGACGGATAGACTTCTTCGCCGGTATTGTTATCGATGAGGTGGTAGGCAAAGTCGGCCATATGCAAGGTCTCCTCCGGATGATCTTTATCGGCGAAACATGGCCGCTGCCGCCATAAGAAGTCGATGCGAAATGGCTTGCCTATTCCACACGAATGCGGCCATCGTCGCGGCGAACGCGTTCCAGCGGCCTCAACCGGGCAAGGAAACCCGCCCGGTCGGTGGCGGTCAGCCAGCCCATGGCTTCGTGGAAATCGGAAAAATGACAGATGACCTCGTTCGGCAGGTTCGGCGCGGCATGTGGGGTCCTGAGGTCGTCCATGGCGTCGAATCCGACGATGGCGACATAGGCTTCGTAGTCGCGCCCGGCCGTTATCGTCTGCCAGCGCGCGGCTATGGCGTCGTAATCGGCCCTGCGGAGGTGGCCGTCGAAACGGCGCAGATCGAGCAGGCGATTATAGGTCCACGGCATGGTGACGGTGGCGTAAGACTCGAACAGACGCTCCATGAACAGGTCTGCCGGCATGTCGCCGATGGGGCGGACGACGATGACGCGCTTATCCGGATTGGCCATGAAGGTGAAGCGGAAGGTCGGGCATAACATGCGGGAACTCTTGGCTTTGGGAGGACGGCATCTGGGCGATTACTTAGCCTATCCGGACGTCTGTACGATCACGCCGTACCAGCCGAGCCCGTCATAGGTCTCGTAGCCGGGCGTGCGGTGAAAGGCGACCATCTGGTTCGCGGCATCGACATAGTGGCCGGACGCATTACCTTCGGTGCGGAGGCGGAAGTGCTCGCTCAAAATGCCCTTGCCGTCCGAAGCGGCGATGATCAGCCCGTTGGCGTCGGTCAGCAGGACGCGCGTCGTGTCCTTTTCATCGTCACCGATGCGCACGCCTTCGACGACCGATTTGGCCTGGGGCTGCCAGTCAAAGTGGATGCCCAGCACGCCGATCAGTTCACCGCGTTCGTGGCCGCCCGCGCGCACGCCGGTGGCGTAGGTGG
Source organism: uncultured Asticcacaulis sp. (assembly GCA_946482045.1). The sequence continues at coordinate 10,628 of CAMLPZ010000071.1, read as the reverse complement.
CGACCTGGGCGTTACGCAGCAACGGCTCTGTGGTGATGTCGGCGACCGCGAATTCGGCGCCGCTGCGCAGGCGCATGGCCCGTTGGAACCAGAGCGCGTCGTGGACATTGCGCCCCGTGACGAAATGCCGGTCTGGGCGGCCGTTGGCGATGATGTTGCCGTCGAGATCGCACAGCCACAGGTCGAGATAGACGGTATAGCTGTCGAGGATGACCCCCAGGCGTTGGGAGGCGTGAGCCTGGCGTTCGGGCGAGGGCGCCGCGGCGTGGTCGACGACGGCGGAATCCGTCGCCCACCAGCGCACGTCGCAGGTGCGCTCATAGAGGTTGCGGTCGATGATTTCGACGGCGTTCAAGGCAAGGTCGGTCAGGCGCGATCCCTGCGATTGCCGGGCCATCTTCTGCGTCAGGTCTTCGAGCGTGACGATTTCGTTGCCGAGGTCCTTGGCCAGGCCCTCGACCTCGGCCGAGATGTTGCGGACCTCGTCGGCGACAACGGAAAACCCGGCGCCCTTGTCTCCGGCGTGCTTGGCCTCGATCAGGGCGTTGAGCGCCAGGATACGGAGTTTAGAGGTGACCTGGCGGATATCACGCACCTTCTGGCTGGTGACGGTCTTGGCCTTGGTGGTTTGGGAAAGGATATCAGAAAGCGATACGGCACTGGTAAGCGAGGGGGAGGAGGACATCGGTGTACCTTTTGTGCACTGCGAAAGGGCTGCCAGATGACGATTGTGATGCTTAATGAAGCGTAAACCGTTTCTTTTGCGTACGATATTTGGTGTGGGAATTGGTATTGAATGTGTGCGGTGCGGCATGATTGACACATTTAATGATGGTGCGCGCAAAGTCTTATTTCGTAAGATACTTTCTATGTTGCATATGAAACCATCTCGAATCCTCGCATGGGACCAATCACGGGCGTGTCGGGAGATGAAAGCCCCGGCGGTCCCCCCGCCGGGGCTCCGTCTTCCTGCACGTCTGGAGGGGGAAAAGCACCGCTGGGCCACTGGAGAAGGTGCCAGCACTCGCTGAACCGGACGTACAGGAAGCGACCGTTGAACCGAACGGCGAGCGCGCGCTGAGCGCCGCGCCGCCTTATATTGCGTGGTGCCGGACGCGGTCAGCCGTCTGACCTGGGCAAGAGCGGTGGTCAGGGGCTGGGATGTCTTTTTGAACGGCGGGGGAGGCAAGGCGAGGACATGAGAAACCTTTCGGATCGTCGGGCAAGAGGACAGCGTACGCGGGATCGAGACGATATCCACGGGACCTACGGGGCGATTTTCAAAATGACGCAGTGCGAAAAAGCAGCCTGCGCTATTTTTTAAGAAAGAAAAGAGGAATTTTTGCGCCGCACCATTGCTTGGCCGCTGTGAAACCGGGGCGCGAGGGCGGGAAACAAAGATAAAACTAAACGAAACAATCTATTGGCGGCAGACGGTTAGGCGGGATAGGTGATGCCCGCCGCCAGGCCCGATCCGAAACGGGTTAACATCGATCGGAGATTGTATCATTTTTGTGACGCGTGAAACGACATTAAGACGTCGTCAGCCGATCGCCATGGCTACGATGTCGTCGCGGCACGGACCACTGTGGACGCGGCTGAGGCCCGTGGCGGCGTCCCAATCGCAGGTGAACTGGACATCGCCCGCGGCATTATAGATGCAGCCGATGGCGATGCGGCGGTCTTCATAGTTGACGCGGATCACGAAGACTTCGGCGCGCACGCCGTTGCGCGTCAGGTAACTGCCGGGGTAAAGCGGAAAGGGGCTGGGGGTGTCGAAGGCCATCACGCCCGTCCTCGTGCGCGGGCCGTATCCAGAAGGAAGGCATCGAGTGCGCCCTGCGCCTCGGCGGCCGTGGAAAAGCCATGGCGGTCATGCGCGTCGGCGCCGATGCGGAAACGGCACTGTGCGGCGCTGTCGTACAGGCTGGCGAAATATGCCTCGACGCCAATCACCTTGGTGACGCGGCCGGACACGGTCCCGCCCTCGACATTGACCCAGCTCGATTCGTGTCCGCGCCGGATGGGCGAGGCGGCCTTGAGGAAGGCTGTATTGATGGCGTTCATCGGTCATCTCCGTAGTAAGATAACGATAAATGCGGACACTTCCGCCGTCAAGCGGAAATAGCGGAAAAATCCGCATTATGGCGGATAGGTCCGCAACTTTACCTGGTCGCGATGATGGCGATTTCCGCGCCGTCCAGCGTGACCTCGTCGTCCACCGCCCTGCCCATCACCGCACGGGCCAGCGGCGAGACATAGGACACGCTGCCCAAGGCGGGGTCCGCTTCGTCCTCACCGACGATGCGGAAGGTCTGGACGCGGCCGTCCTCGCGTTCGATCGTTACCGTGCAGCCGAAGACGACGCGGTCGGGCGATGGAACCGGATCGATGCGCTGGGCCGAGGCCAGGCGTGCCGTATAGTAGCGCAGGTCGCGCGTTGCCCGCGCCATGGCGGTCCGATCTTCGTTGACCGTGCCTGCCGCCTGCGCGGCTGTCCAGGCGGCCTTGGCTTCGGCGAACGCGGCCTCAAGCTGCGCCAGGCCCTGCGGCGTCACCAGGTTCGGGTGCGGAGAAATGGGACGATCCGGCAGGTTGGCCGCGGCGGATTCGTGGTCTTCGTCTTTGGTAAAGGCTACGCTCATCGGGTTATGTGTACACGGTCGGCGGAGCGTACGAAATACGTCCGTATGAGGAAAATCATCGCCGTGCCGTCAGGGGAGGGATTGTTCTCGATAACGCGAACTGGCCGCCCAGGTCATTTCTTAGAAACGTGAATAGATAATAATTCAGCTCAAGGCGTCGGCGGGATGACCGAAGCGGCCGCGCAGCCATTGAAGCGTCTCCGCCACCTCGCGCTCCAGCCAGGCGCGAAAGGCGCGGATCTTACGTTCGTCCGTGCGGCGCGGCAGGCAGCAGAACCAGGCGCTGCCCTTAGCCACGGCCCAGTGTGCCGTCAAGGGAACCAGCAGGTTCTGCTCGATCTGCGCCTGCCACATGAACGGGTTGAGCATGGCCGCGCCGTGGCCGGCCATGGCGGCATTGCCGTCCAGAAGCTGGCTGTCGAACCGCAGCGGCGCCCGTCCGGTGTCGTCATAGGGCAGGCCTGTGACCTGCTCGTGCCAGACGTGCCACCAGATGTCGTCGGCCGAAGTGCGTGGCAGTTTGAGCACCTCGTCGGGCGTGGCGGGACGATGCCGCGCCAGGAAGTCGGGATTGGCCATGGGGACGATCAATGCCCCCGTCAACCGTATCGAGCTAAGGCCCGGCCAGGGATGTGTCGCGCTGCGGATGGCGACGTCGGCCTCGCCCTGTTCCAGGTCAGCCAGGGCGTCCGACGCCATCACCCGCACCGCCAATCCCGGATGGGTCAGCTGAAATCGGCCGATGCGTGGCGCCAGCCAGTTGGCGCCGAAGACCTGCGAACAGGCGACAGTCAGAACCTGGCTGTCGTTGGCGTTCAGATCGGAGAACGCTTTTGCGATGCCGTCCAGCGCCTGAGTGAGGGACGGCGCCAGCTTTTCCCCCAGCGCCGTCAGCTCAACGCCGCGACCGCGCTTGATAAACAGTGGTCCCTGGACCAGGTCTTCCAGCTGGCGGACCTGATAGCTGATGCCCGACTGGGTCATGTTGAGCTCTTCGGCGGCGCGGGTGAAGCTGCCGAGGCGCGCGGCGGCCTCGAAGGCGCGGACGGCCATCAGGGACGGGAGCTTGCGGGCCATGATTTATCAGTCCAGCTTATGAGTCAGTGCGCAATCCTGATTGGACGCGAATGCAGGTATTTGAGAATAGTCGCCGCAAATGCATGGGAGTGCAAGATGCGCGACGATTATCTCTCGGCCGAATGGGCCGCACATCACAAGACCCTGGCTGATGGATTTGATGCGTTTCTGCGCAAGCTGCTGCGCGTCCTGCTGTTCTGGCGGTCTAGGGCAGGGTGATGCCGAATAGCTCCTCGATCACGCCCGGTAATTCATCTGCTGGCACGGTGCGTTCGGTGGCTTCGCCGCCGGCGTGGATGCGCAGATGATTGTCGACCAGCAGGATGCGGCCGTCGTCGGTGTGCCGCATCAGGAGCATCTTCTGCGTGAAGATCGCGTCCGGCGAGGTCGAGTTGAACCAGTTGGCCGGGACGAAGTCGACCAGCTCAAAGTGGTCGAGATTGAAGCTGTAGAGATTGTCCCAGCCATCCGGCATCTGCGCCTGGGCGATATATTCGCCGTTTTCAAGGATAAGCCGATAGGTGTCGTGGTCCTGCTTCACGGCCACGCCGATCAGGTCGAGGTCCATCGGCTCGCGGATGGCCAGCCGGCCATAGCCTGTGTCGCAAAGATACTGTTTGCCTTCGACGGTGGCGATGATGACCATATGGGTGCGCGCCCGCCGCTCAGCGAAGGTCATCGGCCGGGCGCCGGCCAGCGTGTAGGGGATGCCGATGGCGGAAAGCGCCATGGCGAAGAGGCTGTTGACCTCGTAGCAATAGCCGCCGCGCCGCGTCGGGATGATCTTGGCGACAATGTCGTCCGGTGCGATCGACACGACCTTGCCCGCGCGGACATCGAGGTTTTCGAATGGCACGGTACGCAATTGCCGCTGCATCATCTGTTTCAGCGTGGCGAAGTCGGGCGCGGGCGCGCCATCGAAGCCGATACGCTTCAGGTAGGCATCGAGGCGGAAGGTGTCGGCATGCATCGCCCGGTATTAGCGGGTGCGGACGCGGCTTTCAACCTTCGCAATATGTCTCGGCGGCAGTATGAAACAGCGCTCGATGCTGTCGGCGCCAAACTGACGGCGTCGCTAAACTTCGTTGACGAAGGCCCATATGGCGAAAGCCACGAAGACAGAGGTCAGAAGGCCCATGCCCACGGCAGCCGCCGCGCCGTGTCCTGTGGCGCCGATGATGGTCAATGCCAGGACATAACCAACGGTAAGGCTCCAGCCCCGCCAGTCTCCTGGCGAAATGCCCCAACCGAGCCGCCTGCGGACAAACATGCGTTTCATTGTAAGCCTCCGTTCCTGGCTCTGGGAGTTTACGCCTTTGCGTCCCGTGTTCAAGGAAAACACATTATCCTGGATGTGATGATCGCGCGTTTCAACACGGTAAAATGTGCGTGGGCACCCTCGACTTGCGATTGCACCCGGATCCCCGTCAGTGCTAGGGGGATGAGCAACGCTTCGACTGTAGCCTGCAGAGTACGACAAAAGGGGGGACTATCATGGCCAATCTCATCACCGGCACGCCGGGCAGCGACACCTTGTCGGATACCACCGGTGACGACAGCATCACCGCGCTGGGCGGCAATGACAGCGTAACGGCCTGGCAAGGGAGCGATACGCTGTGGGGCGGCGCCGGCAACGACACCCTGGCCGATTATGGCGACTTCTATACCTATCTGGAAAGCAACTCAGGGTACGGCGAGGAGGGGGACGACTATATCCGTCTCCAGGGCTATGTGAGCGGCGGTATCGGCAATGACACGCTTGAGGGTGTGGGCGGCAGCAACACGCTGCTGGGCGGCGACGGTAATGATTACCTCCAGATGTCGAGCGGTGGTAACAGCCTCCTGGACGGCGGGGCGGGCAATGATACGGTCAACGACTACGGTTACAGCGATACCGTAACCGGCGGCGATGGCGATGACTCTCTCTATGCCGCGGGTGACGTATCGGGCGACATCGGTAATGACACAATCGTCGGCACCGGCGCGGGAAGCTTGCGCGGCGGCGAGGGCAACGACGTCATCACCGCCTACTACAGCGGCGGCAATGTCCTCGACGGCGGCGCCGGCAATGATGTCATCAATGGCCAGGCGTGGGGCGCCGCGACCGTTAACGGTGGAGCCGGTAACGATACGCTCGACTTCTACGGGGTGGAAAGCAGCTACGCCATTCTCAACAACGGCAGTGACTATGTGGCCATGCAGTATGGCAGCAATCGCACCGAGATCAGCGGCGTCGAAGCCGTGCGCTTCGATGGTGGCGACGTCATTCTCAGCCACAGCACCGTCGGCGACCTGGTCGAAGGCACGTCCGCCGGTGACAGCCTGACGGGCACCGCCTATGCCGACTGGCTGGACGGCAAGGCCGGCAATGACACGATCGCCGGCGGCGACGGCAATGACACGATCCGGGGTGGGCAGGGCGATGACAGCCTGAGCGGCGGCGACGGGGCGGACGCCATCGAGGACTTCGCGGGAACCAATACGCTCTATGGTGGTGCGGGCAACGATACGGTCAGTGGCTCGGGCACGCTCTATGGTGGCGACGGCGCGGATGCCCTGTCCGGCGATACCTACAGTTATGATCCCGACAATCCGACCACGCCGGATGCGCTGTATGGCGAAGCGGGCGATGACACCCTGGGCGGCGGACAGATCTGGCCCTCCAGCCTTGGCCCCAACACACTGGATGGCGGTGTTGGCAATGACCATATCTATGGGGTCAATGGCGGCCGCGATTATATCGTCGGCGGCGACGGCGACGACTATGTCGATTCCCGAAATGGCGGAGACACGATCCTTGGCGGCGCGGGCAATGACATCCTGATCTCGTCCTACGGCTGGCCCGGTGAGGCCGACAGGTCGAGCCTGAGCGGTGGTGACGGCAACGACACGCTGAGCGGCAACGGCACGCTGGACGGCGGAGACGGCGACGACCGCATTACCTCCGAGGACGTGTCGCACATCATTGGCGGATCGGGTAACGATACGGCGGTCTTCCGCAGCGCTGCCAGCGCGTTTACCCTCGTCCGCAGCGGTGCCGAGGTGCTTGTCGTCCGCAACGCCTATGGTGTGGAATATGCGACGTCGGTCAGCGGCGTCGAAAACCTGCAATTCAGCGACGTGACGGTCGATGTCGCCACGGCCGGCATCGGTGAAATCTTCGCGGGAACGGCGGCGGCCGACAGTCTGACCGGCACGGCCTACAGCGACTACATCTCCGGAGAGGAAGGCAACGACACGATCAATGCCGGAGACGGCAATGATGCCGTCTATGGCGGCTTCGGTGGCGATGCCATCAATGGCGGTCTGGGCAAAGACCATATTTCGGATGTCAATGGCGCCAACACCGTCGATGGCGGCGAAGGCAATGACAGCATCGAAGCGTCCGGCACGCTGCAGGGCGGTCTCGGCGACGATACGATCGTGCTTCAGCGCGGTTTTGTAGAGTTCGACCCGACGGGGACGGCGAACGGCGGCGAGGGCGACGACAGCATCACGGGCGGCTATAGCGAATGGCTGGTTTCGCTGGACGGTGGCAATGGCAATGACAGCCTGACCGGCGCCGGAACCCTGGCGGGTGGCGACGGCAATGACTCGCTTTACGGCACTTACGGATATCCCAGGTCGGACGACCTGCTGCTGGGCGGTGCGGGCGATGACAGCCTCTATGGCGGTGAAGGCAACAACACCATCGATGGCGGTGATGGCAACGACTACGCGATCGCGATCAATGCCTCCTATCGCGGCAATACAACCATCGTCAACCTGGGCGGATCGGAAGGCTATGCCTTCGTCACGCGCGCCTATCCGAATACGGGCGGACCGGCCCGGACCGTCGAAATCATCAAGAATGTCGAGCAGGTCTTCCTGCAGGGCCACGGCCTGATCGACCTGGCCCAGACCGGCAGCGTGGTCACGGGAACGGCGGCGGGTGATGTCCTGGCGGGCGGCGTGTGGGACGACTCGATCGTGGCCGGTGACGGCGCCGATACGGTGTCCGGCGGCAATGGCAACGACATCCTGCTGGGTGGCGGCGGCGATGACAGCCTGACCGGCGGCGCGGGCGGTGATGAGATCGACGGCGGCGCGGGCGATGACAGCCTGTACGGCGGCGATGGCGACAATACGATCAGCGGCGGCGATGGTGACGACCTGATCGAAGGCGGTATCGGCCAGGAAGTACTGGAAGGCGGCAGCGGCGACGATACCATTCGCGCCGGCCAGAACAGCGACACCGTCCGCGGCGGAGACGGCGACGACCTGATCTACGCTACAGGTATCTATTACAGCCCCCTGAGCGGCGGCGACGGTAACGATACGCTGAACCTGCAGGACGCCTTCTACGCGGTTTCGGCCAATTTCGGCTATGGCGGCTACAGCATCGAGAACATCACCGGTTCGTCCATGGGGGACTCCATTACGGGCGATGCCTCCGACAACCTCATCCAGGGCTGGCTCGGCAATGACACGCTGGATGGCGGTGTCGCAGGCATGGATACGCTGGATGGCGGCGACGGCGATGATACGCTGTCCACGACCTCGGGCGGCACGGCTATCGGCGGTAACGGCAGCGACACCCTGGTCGTGGCCGCCAATCGTGACGGGTTTATCGCCATAGTCGGCGGTGGTGAAACCAAGGTCGCCGGTGGCGCCTATGAAGCCGTTATCAGCGGGATCGAATATATCCGTTTCAATGACCAGACGGTCGCCGTGTCTGACCTGACCGTCAAGTATGCCGTGGTCGGCGGGCCCGGCAATGACAGCCTGACCGGCACCACCGAACCGGACTCGATCAACGGCAATGATGGTGACGACACGGTTCATGCCGATGCGGGCGCGGACACCGTGCAGGGCGGCAGCGGCGCCGACGTGCTGCATGGCGAGGCGGATGGCGACCTGATCCATGGCCAGGACGGCAATGACGCCATCTTCGGCAACGGCGGTGACGACACCCTGTCCGGCGGCACGGACAACGACACCATCGACGGCGGCGACGGCATGGATGCTGTGACGGGCGGCGACGGTGCGGATGTACTGTCCGGCGGTGCGGACGATGACTGGATCGACGGTGAAGCCGGCAACGACACCGTATCCGGCGGCGACGGCGATGATGAGCTGACCGGCAACGCCGGCGACGACAGCCTGGACGGCGGTGCGGGCAACGATACCGTTTCTGGTGACGAGACCGGCTGGTGGCCGACCGACGAGGCCGATACCCTGGCCGGCGGGGCTGGCGACGATGTCCTGTTCAGCAATGGCAGTGGCGCCAATGTCTCCGGCGGCGACGGCAATGACTTGATATATGCAGGCGGCAAGACGATCGACGGCGGTCTGGGCAATGATACCGTGGCGCTCCACGGCAATCCCGGTTTTTCCGTCACGACCGTCCTGGGCGGCGATGGCGACGACATCATTGTGCCGCAGGGCTATAACGACATCATCATCGTGGACGCGTCCGGCGGCGAGGGCAATGACTCGATCGTCGGCAATGGGACGTTGAGCGGCGGGGCCGGCAACGACACGCTGTCCGGCTACGGAACCCTGGCCGGTGGCACGGGCGACGATACCCATTTCTATTACGGTGGTTCCAACGGTAGCCAGACCTTCGTAGAAGCGGCGAATGAGGGGACCGACAAGGTTCTCGCCTTCGCCAGCTATACCGCTGGCGACAATATCGAGGATGCCGCGCTGGCGGAATATCTCGGCGACGCGACCCTGACCGGCAACGGCCTTGGCAACAGCCTGACCGGTAGCGCCGGGGACAATACCCTGGACGGCAAGGCCGGTGCCGACACCCTGGCGGGCCTGGGCGGGTCCGACACCTATATCGTCGACGACGCCCTGGATGTGGTGGTCGAAGACGCGGGTGTGGACGGCGACGTCGATACGGTCCAGGCGTCCGTCGACTACGTCCTGCCGGCCAATGTCGAAGTCCTGGTCCTTACGGGTGCCGGCGATGTCAAGGTGACCGGCAACAGCGACGCTAACCTGATCACCGGCAATGCGGGCGGCAATACGCTGTCGGGCGGCGGTGGCGACGACACGGTCGCGGGCGGCGCGGGCACGGATACGCTGAGCGGCGGCACGGGCGACGACAGCCTGGACGGCGGCAGCGATGCCGACCGCATGCGCGGCGAGGCCGGCAACGACACCTATGTGGTCGACAACGCCGCCGACTTCGTGGCCGAGCGCTTCGGCAATGGCACCGATACGGTCCTGAGCAGCGTCAGCACCTATCTCAGCGGCCAGGTCGAACACCTGACTCTGACCGGCACGGCCGACATCGACGGCACAGGCAACCGCCTGGGCAACGGCATCAACGGCAATACCGGCGCCAACAGCCTGAGCGGCGGGGCGGGCGATGACAGCCTCAATGGCTATGACGGTAATGACGCGCTTGATGGCGGGACCGGTAACGACCGGCTGTCGGGCGGCAATGGCGCCGACAGGCTCACCGGCGGACGCGGCGACGACAGCCTGACCGGCGGGGAGGGTGCGGACGACTTCATCTTCTCGTCGCGCGCCACCAATGGCACGGATCGCATCACCGACTTTGCCCATGGCATCGACCGGCTGGTCTTTTCGGGCGCCGAATATAGCGCCTCGGCCGCCTTTACCGCCGGCGCGGCGGCATCTGGGGCAGGTGCGCAGTTCATCTGGGACGCCGCGTCGGGCAAGCTGTACTACGATGCTGACGGCTCCGGCGCGGGCAAGGCCTATGAACTGGCCGTGTTCGACGGCGGCGCGGTGGTGACGAAGGACGACCTGTTCTTTGGCTAACCAGGCGATGCGGGCGGTTATTCGCCCGCTTGCCCGATCCGGCGGGTGGGGGTAGACTTCCAGCCATGATTTCCAACCTCATCAGGGTATTGGCGATGCTGGCCGGGCTTCTCGCCTTGCTGGCCT
>CAMLPZ010000070.1 GCA_946482045.1 uncultured Asticcacaulis sp. | reverse complement strand
GCGCTGAAATCCTCGGCGAATACGGGCGCCGACTGCAGGGCCATGATGGCAGCCAGGGTGAGGAAATATCGCATGGGAGAGACCGTTTTTGGAACGGTATCACGCTTACAGGCCGTGGCCAGTCACAAAACGGCAATTGTTTAAGCGGAATTAAACATCCACAGCGCCCGACCGGGCGTCGGCGATCGTTCGTCGCCCTCGCGGAGGCATGCGCGCAGCGCGTTAGCCGTGAGCGAATTGATGGTGCGGATGAGAGGACTCGAACCTCCACGCCTTGCAGCGCTGGAACCTAAACCCAGTGCGTCTACCAGTTCCGCCACATCCGCAGGTCCATCTCAGGCACGTCAGTACCCGAGGGCGCGGTCATGAAGCAAACGGGCCTACGCGTCAAGCCGGATTGCCACAAAGGCTCCGATATCTTGCGCTGCGGCAAAGTCCTTGTGCGGAGCGCGGGCCGGCGACTCGCGTGAAATACAGGCCGTGGTTAATTTTCCCTTTATGCACGACGAATCTACGCTAAAACGCATTTTCTTCTGTCTTTGTCCGGGGTTTGGGTTTACACGCAGCCCGTCCGCGCGTTCACGCATCGTAAAAGATCGTTACAGCCATGTGAGATTGCCACCCGTGAAACGGCTTGCAATCTTGCGCAATGCAAACATTTTACGACGCTGAACGGTCTAAGTTTTATGGATTGCTCATGAAAAAAATCGAAGCCGTCATCAAACCCTTTAAGCTCGACGAAGTGAAGGAAGCCCTTCAGGAAATCGGGGTTCAAGGCATGACCGTGCTGGAGGCCAAGGGATACGGCCGCCAGAAGGGACATTCCGAGCTGTATCGCGGTGCGGAATATGTCGTTGATTTTCTGCCGAAAATCAAAATCGAACTGGTCGTTGCCGACGACCTCGCTCCTGCCGCCCTGGAGGCCATCCAGACCGCGGCGCGCACGGGCAAGATCGGTGACGGCAAGATCTTCGTGAGCGACGTCCAGGACGTCGTTCGTATTCGGACCGGGGAGTCAGGACCGCAGGCCGTCTAAAGCCTGGGGACCACTCTCCTAATAACAAAGGTAATGGGGCGTCTTATGACAGCAGCAGACATTCTCAAACTCATCAAGGAAAAGGACGTCAAGTATGTTGACGTGCGTTTTTCCGACGTGCGCGGCAAGCTTCAGCACGTCACCTTCGACATTGATCTTGTCGATGAAGAGTTCCTGACGGACGGCACGATGTTCGACGGTTCGTCGATCGCCGGCTGGAAGGCCATCAACGAGTCGGACATGAAGCTGCGTCCGGACCTGAAGACGGCCTATATCGATCCGTTCTATCAACAGACCACCCTGTTCCTGTTCTGCGACATCGTGAACCCGGACACCAACGAACCGTACAACCGCGACCCGCGTTCGATCGCGAAGAAGGCCTTGGCCTATACGCAGTCGGCTGGCGTCGGCGACACCGTCTATTTCGGCCCGGAAGCCGAATTCTTCATGTTCGACGACGTCCGCTGGTCGATCGCACCGGACAACACCGGCTACGCCTTCGACTCGACCGAACTGCCGCACAACTCGGCCAAGGTCTATCCGGAAGGCAATATGGGCCACCGTCCGGGTCCTAAGGGCGGCTATTTCCCCGTCAACCCGATCGACTCGGCCCAGGACCTGCGCGGCGAAATGCTGTCCGTCATGGGCGAACTGGGTATGGAACCGGAAAAGCATCACCACGAAGTGGCGCCGGCCCAGCACGAACTGGGGCTGAAGTTCTCGGACATGCTGACCATGGCCGATCGCACGCAGCTGTATAAGTACGTCGTGCAGAACGTCGCTCACGCTTACGGCAAGTCGGTCACCTTCATGGCCAAGCCGATGTATGGTGACAACGGCTCGGGCATGCACGTCCACCAGTCGATCTGGAAGAACGGCAAGCCTTTGTTCGCCGGCGACAAGTATGCTGGTCTGTCCGACCTGTGCCTGTGGTACATCGGCGGCATCATCAAGCACGCCAAGGCCATCAACGCCTTCTCGAACTCGACGACCAACTCGTACAAGCGCCTGGTCCCGGGCTATGAAGCTCCCGTGAAGTTGGCCTACTCGGCCCGCAACCGCTCCGCCTCGATTCGTATTCCGTGGGTGTCGTCGCCGAAAGGCAAGCGCCTGGAAGCTCGCTTCCCGGACCCGATGGGCAATCCCTATCTGACCTTCACCGCCCTGCTGATGGCGGGTCTCGACGGTATCGAAAACCGCATCGATCCGGGCGCGCCGGCGGACAAGAACCTGTACGATCTTCCGCCCCAAGAGCAGAAGAACATTCCGGAAGTCTGCGGCAGCCTGCGTGAAGCCCTGGAAAACCTCGACAAGGACCGCGCCTTCCTGAAAAAGGGCGGCGTCATGGACGACGACTTCATCGATTCCTACATCGAATTGAAGATGGAAGAAGTCATGAACCTCGAACTGCGTCCGCACCCTGTCGAGTTCGAAATGTACTACAAGTGCTAATTCCGTAAGGAATTGCCTTTTGGATTAAAAGTCTGCTACAGGCCGCCCGTTACCGGGCGGCCTGTTTCATTTTGCGCCGCGGCATTGGCGGGCTTGATTAAATTATAATATAATTTATAATTTCAAATGAAACAAATGTGGTTTCAAGTGATACCGATTAAAATTGCCAATATTTGCGGTGGTTTAGCCATTTTTTGACACATAAATGACGCAAATGGCCCTGCCGTCCCCCTTCACCCTCGGTTAACCGGATTATTCAGTTGCGCGGATTCATAGTCACGGCACTGTGAGCGGGTGCAACAATCCACTTAACCCAAAGGGGGATACTTTGAAGACGTGGACTAAACTTTCGAGGGCCGTGGCTGTCACCGCCGCTCTCATGCTGACGGCTCCGGCCGCCGGCCTGGCCCTGGCTCAAGACGCGCCTGCGTCAGCCGAGGCCTCGGTCGAGGCGTCCGCTCCGGCGGTCGAACCGGCTGCGGCGCCTGAAGCCGAAGCCGCTGCTCCTGCTCCGGCGCTCCTGGCCTCGCAAAAGGAACTGGCGCTGGATAAGGCAGACACCACCTTCCTGATCTTCTCGACCGCCATGGTCCTGATGATGACCCTGCCGGGTCTGGCGCTGTTCTACGGCGGCATGGTGCGTAAGAAGAACGTCGTCGCCACCGTGACCCAGTCGGTTTCCGTGACCTGCGTCTCGGCCGTCCTGTGGTGGCTTGTCGGCTACTCGTTCGCTTTCGGCACCGTCTCGACCGACCTGTTCGGCCTGCCGGCGGCAGAACTGAACAAGTGGTTCGGCGGCTTCGACACCCTGTTCCTGAACAACGTCACGCCAACGACCGCTTATATGGCGACGGCGGGCGTGCCTGAGTACACCTGGATCGCCTATCAGATGACGTTCGCGATCATCACCCCGGCCCTGATCACTGGCGCCTTCGCTGAACGCGTCAAGTTCTCGGGCCTGATTCTGTTCATGGCCCTGTGGTCGATCCTGGTCTACGCGCCGATCTGTCACATGGTCTGGGGCGGCGGTATCCTGGGCGGCATGAACGTCAAGGACTTCGCCGGTGGCGCGGTCGTCCACACCAACTCCGGCGTCGCCGGCCTGGTCGCTGCCCTGTTCCTGGGCCGCCGCAAGGGCTACGGCACCGAAGCCATGACGGCCAACAACCCGATCTTCGTCCTCGTCGGCGCCTCGCTGCTGTTCGTCGGCTGGATCGGCTTCAACGCCGGTTCTGAATGGGCCGGTGACTCGGTCGCCTCGGTCGCCCTGCTCAACACCCTGCTTGCGACCTGTGCTGCCGGTCTGACCTGGAAGGTCGTTGAGTGGATCTTCCGCGGCAAGCCGTCGCTGATCGGCATCCTGTCGGGTCTGGTTGCCGGTCTGGTCGCCATTACCCCGGCCTGCGGCTTCGTCACCCCGATGTCGGCCATGATCATCGGCGCCGTCGCCGGCCCGGTCTGCTATTTCTCGGCCACCTGGATCAAGAAGCTGCTCGGCTACGACGACTCCCTGGACGCCTTCGGCATCCACGGCGCCGGCGGTATCCTGGGTGCGATTCTGACGGGCGTCTTTGCCGACACCACCATCAACAGCCTGGCTGAAGGCGCCAATGTCACGAGCCAGCTCATTGGCCTCGGCATCACCATTGCCTGGTCGGCGGTCGGTACCTTCGTGATCCTGGTGGTCTGCAAGTTCACCACTGGACTGCGCGTTTCGGAAGAAGACGAAATGGCTGGTCTTGACGCTTCGCAGCACGACGAAGTCATGGATCACTAACTGATCTGAGTAATATGTGTAAAATGACGGGGCGCTCGAAAGAGTGCCCCGTTTTTGTTTAAGTATTATAAAGTAACACCTGAGACTTACTGTTGAATTTCCGCCACATCTTGTTGTTTGTCTGCTTGTCTATTTGTAAAGGCTGTCATTTAAATGTAATATCATTCATGCGCAGGGCAATAAGCGCAAGGGGAAACGCCTTGGAGAGGTTGGCATAACCTTTTTGAGGATATAATAAATGAAGAGAATTCTGTTCGCCGCATCGGCACTCGCGGCTTTGGCCTTTGCTGGTTCCGCTTCCGCCGAGGGCGCATTCAGCTACAACATCGCTGCCACCAGCGACTACGTCTTCCGTGGCATCACCCAGACTGATGGCGGCGCGGCCTTGCAGGGCGGCGTCGACTATTCCAACGGCATCTTCTACGCGGGTGGCTGGGCTTCGAACGTCGATTTTGCCGACTATGAGGTCGACCTTTATCTCGGCGTGAAGCCGGTCGTTGGTGATTTCACGTTCGACCTGGGGCTTGTTACCTACCAGTACGGTGACGACACGCTCAACTCCACCGAAGCCAAGGCCGCCGTCAGCTATCCGTTCTACAAGGGCACGATCGGCGCCGCTTACTTCCATAATCTCGATTTCGACGACACGACCTACTACGAAATCAATGCCGCCTACCCCCTGAGCGAAAAGTTCAGTGTGTCGGGTGCCATCGGTGAACAGGACCTGGGCGGCGCGAAATACACCGTAGGCAGCGTCGGCGTAACCTACGCGATCACGCCGACGCTCTCGCTCGACGGTCGCTTCTCGGATACGAATGTTCCCGAAACTGTCAAGCCGTCAAAGCCGCGTCTCGCCGTAACGCTCAAGGCTGTCTTCTAGTCGATTCGCCTGCCCGGCCAGCTCGTGCCCTTGGATTCGATCTGGCCGGCTCCATTGATCAGAATAGTCTTATTGCGGCGCAATAAATCCTGCAAAGAGTTTGTGGATTAATTTCATATGTGTAAATTTTAACGTATTTGACTGAATTTTAACACATTTTTTACACCCGTAAACGGGGTGCGATTTGTGACAATTTTGCATCAAGGCGTGCTTAAACGACCATAGGGGACTTTGCGCCTGCTAAAAACTTGCTAGATTGTCGTTCGGGTTCACCAAACTCTTTAACTCAAGAATAACAGCCGCCAATCAATGAAACGCGTCGGCTTCAACCTTTGAACTGGGATCTACAGACCATGAAAAAGACACTTCTTGTCGCCGCTGTCGCCATCAGCGCGCTCTTCGCAGGCTCGGCCGCTATGGCGCAGGACGACGCCGGTGCTTTCAGCTTTAATATCGCCGCCACGAACAACTATGTGTGGCGCGGCGTGACGCAAACCGAAGACGGCGGCGCTGTCCAAGGCGGTGTCGACTATAAGAAAGGCATCTTCTATGCCGGCGCCTGGGGCTCGAACGTTTCGTTCGCCGGCGACAGCGACACCTCGACCGAAGTCGACCTGTACATGGGTCTCGCACCCTCGGTCGGCGACTGGAACTTCGATTTCGGCTACATCCACTACATGTACCCGAACGAGTGCGATGCCTGCGACTATAACTTCGGTGAGCTGAAGGCCGCCGTCAGCCGTTCGCTGGGTAAGGGCACCATCGGCGCCGCCATGTATCTGGGCGCCGAGGACCTGGAAGACCCCTACTATGAAGTCAACGCTTCCTATCCGCTGACCGACAAGCTCTCGGTTTCGGGCGCCATCGGCAACTACGAAGCGTTCGGCTATTCGACCTGGAACCTCGGTGGCACCTATGCCCTGACCGACAACCTGTCGCTGGACGTCCGCTACAGCGAAGCTTCCAAGCTGCCGAGCAACCTGTACGCCACCCTGAAGGTTGGTTTCTAATTCTAAACCTGACCAAGGTTTAAAAGCGCTGACCGCGGGCCTTCAACGGGCTCGCGGTCTTTTTTTGTTCTCTTTTGACGTCAGGCGTTATATACCCGGCGCGAATCGCTGCATGTTTGAGTCATGAGTTCCAAATCCGCGCAACCCAATTTATTCACAGGCGCCGCTGAGCCCGCCGCGCCCGCTCCTGTTCCTGTTCCCGAGGCGCGGACCACCGCGCCCAAGCCGAAAGTGGTCGAAATGCCTGCTCCGCAACCGGTCTCGCACGACACCACTTATGACGCGTCGAGCATCGAGGTTCTGGAGGGGCTTGAACCCGTTCGCAAGCGTCCCGGGATGTATATCGGCGGGACCGACGAAAAGGCGCTGCACCACCTGTTCGCCGAGGTGCTGGATAACGCCATGGACGAAGCCGTGGCCAACCACGCCAAGGCCATCTGGGTCGAACTGGACGCCGACGGCTATGTGTCGGTCCGCGACGACGGCCGCGGTCTGCCGGTCGACCCGCACCCGAAATATCCAGGCAAGTCGGCGCTGGAAGTCATCATGACGGTCCTGCACTCGGGCGGCAAGTTCTCGGGCAAGGCCTATGCGACCTCGGGCGGCCTGCACGGCGTCGGCGCCTCGGTCGTCAACGCCCTGTCCGAAAAGCTGGAAGTCACTGTGTGGCGTGACGGCTTCGAATGGCAGCAGAACTTCTCAAAGGGCCATGTTTTGGGCCCGGTTGAGCAGGTCCAGCCCTCGAAGAAGCGCGGTTCGAAGCTGCGCTTCCTGCCCGATCCGGAGATTTTCGGAGCCCAGGCGCACTTCAAGCCCGCCCGCCTCTATCGTATGGCCAAGGCCAAGGCATATCTGTTCCGTGGTGTGCAGATCTTCTGGAAGTGCGCACCAAGCCAGATCCACGACCAGACGCCGGCGGAGGACAAGTTCTTCTTTCCCAACGGCCTGGCGGATTATCTGGCCGAGCGCATCAAGGGCAGCGAGACGGTCTCGGAAATCTTCTCTGGCCGCGTTGACCGCAAGGATGATGCCGGCGCTGTCGAATGGGCGGTCGTCTGGTCGGCGGCGGGGTTCGATGATCACGACAGCTTTGTCCAGTCCTACTGTAACACTATCCCGACGCCCGATGGCGGCACTCACGAAGCAGGCCTGCGTGCCGCGCTGACGCGGTCGCTCAAGGGCTATGCAGAAATGATCGGCGACAAGCGCGGCGGGCTGATCACGGCCGAAGACGTCGCTGCCTATGCCGGCATAGTCATCTCGGTCTTTATCCGCAATCCGGAATTCCAGGGCCAGACCAAGGACCGTCTGTCGTCGCCTGACGCCCAGAAGCTGGTCGAAAAGGCCCTGGCCGACCCGTTCGATCACTGGCTGACGGGGTCGCCCAAGCAAGCCGAGCGGCTGTTGCAGTTCGTCGTCGAAAAGGCCGAGGAGCGCCTCAAGAAGCGCAAAGACAAGGAAGTCCAGCGCGCGTCTGCGACACGCAAGCTGCGCCTGCCGGGCAAGCTGGCGGACTGCGCGCGTCAGGACGCGGTCGGCACCGAACTGTTCATCGTCGAAGGCGACTCGGCCGGCGGTTCCGCCAAGCAGGGCCGCAACCGCAACACCCAGGCCATCCTGCCCCTGCGTGGCAAGATCCTGAACGTGGCCTCGGCGACCGTCGACAAGCTCAAGCAGAACGCCGAACTGTCGGACCTGGGGCTGGCCTTGGGCGTCCAGCCCGGCGCGCGGTTCAAGGATGAAGACCTGCGCTATGAGCGCATCATCATCATGACCGACGCCGACGTCGACGGCGCGCACATCGCTTCGCTGCTGATCACCTACTTCTACCGGCAGATGCCGGGTATGATCCGCAACGGCAACCTGTACCTGGCCATGCCGCCATTGTACCGCATCAGCCATGGCAAGGACGTGCATTACGCCAAGGATGATGCGCACCGCGCCGAGATCATCGCCAAGCATTTCAAAGGCAAGAAACCGGAAATCGGCCGGTTCAAGGGCTTGGGCGAAATGATGCCGGCGCAGCTTAAAGAGACGACCATGGATCCGAAAACCCGGACCCTGGCGCGTGTCACCCTGCCCCATGACGAGGAAGATATCGAAAACCTGGTGGAAACGCTGATGGGCCGCAAGCCTGAACTACGGTTCCGCTATATTCAGGATCACGCTGAATTCGCGGCGGAAGACCTTGATGTGTAACGGGGCGTGGGTTCAAAGAGCTTCTTGGGATCTCACGTCCATTTTATCTCCGCCTTTATTTGAGGCTTTTAAGCCTCAAATAAAGGAAGAATTGAAGAAGACTTGGGGTCGCGGACCCCAAACCCTGTTAAATCATTGACTACCGGCTCGCAAAGTAGCAATGGACGCCCATGACAAAGTTTAGCGACCTCGGCCTGGGCGAACAAGTCCTCAAGGCCATAGCCGAAACCGGCTACGACACTCCGACCGCCATCCAGGAGCAGGCCATCCCTGTTGCCCTAACCGGGCTCGACGTCCTGGGGATTGCGCAAACCGGCACGGGCAAGACCGCCGCTTTCACCCTGCCGATGATCGAACGGCTGGCCGCCGGCCGCTCGCGCGCCCGCATGCCGCGCGCCATCGTCCTGGCGCCGACGCGTGAACTGGCCGACCAGGTCGCCGAAGCTTTTGAAAAATACGCCAAGTTCCACAAGCTGAACTGGGCCCTGCTCATCGGCGGCGTCTCGATGGCCGACCAGGTCGCCAAGCTCGACAAGGGCGTCGATGTGCTGATCTGCACGCCGGGCCGCCTGCTTGATCTGTTCGAACGTTCCAAAGTCATGCTTAACGGCGTGCAACTGATGGTCGTCGACGAAGCTGACCGCATGCTCGACATGGGCTTCATCCCTGATATCGAACGCATCTTCAAGCTGACGCCGCCGACGCGCCAGACCCTGTTCTTCTCGGCGACCATGCCGCCGGAAATCACGCGCCTGACCAACCAGTTCCTGAAGAATCCGGTGCGTATTGAGGTCTCGCGCCCCGCCTCGACCAACGAAAACATCACGCAATATGTCCTGAAGGTCCCCCATCGCGACGTGCGCGCCAAGCGGATCGCCCTGCGCGCCCTGCTCTCCACGCTCGACATCAAGAACGGCATCGTCTTCTGTAACAAGAAGACGGACGTTGATATCGTCGCCAAGTCACTGTCCAAGTATGGCTTCGACGCCGCGCCCATCCACGGCGACCTCGACCAGGCGCTGCGCATGAAAACGCTTGACGCCTTCCGCAATGGCGAATTGAAACTGCTGGTGGCGTCCGACGTTGCCGCGCGCGGCCTCGATATACCGGCTGTTGGCCACGTCTTCAATTTCGACGTTCCGCATCACGCCGACGACTATGTTCACCGCATCGGTCGTACCGGCCGCGCCGGGCGTACGGGTGAAGCCTACCTGCTCATGTCGGCCGCCGACGAAAAGAACTACGACAAGGTCATCAAGCTTATCAAGAAAGAGCCCGCCGTCCTCGACCTTGAGGTCGACTACGCGGCTTTGGATGACGCGCCGCGTAGCGAACGCCCCGCCCGTGGTGGCGCCAAGGGCAAAGGGCGCGAGCGTGAGCGCGATAAGGATCGCGGACGCGATCGCAAGCCGCGCAGGACGGAAGACAGCCCGCAGGCCTCTACCCAGCCGATAGCTCCGCCGGAAGCCACAGCGGCGGAAGACGTCGCCGAACCCCCCGTCAAAGCTGAAAAGCCCGCGCGGAGCAGAAGCCAAAAGCGTCCCGAGCGCGAAACCGAAACTGTCCGCGGTAGCCAGAAGCGTCCCGAACGTGATGCGGAGCGCGGTGGAAACCAGAGGCGTTCAGAACGCGAACCGGAAACGGGCGCGCCTTTCGGCGATCACATGCCCGCCTTCATGTTACGCCCTGCTCCCGTAAAGGCTTGAGCCAAAAATATTTACGGCGTTAACCGCCTGTCAGAGAAGTTTGGCTAGAGTATCCCTGTTGCGAAGCGAATCATTCCCCTGATTCTCTGCGGACGCCAGAGGACGCTCAATGAATAACGACATAGAGATCAGCGTACGAAGCCCCAACGCCTACACATTGGCAAACGAGGCGCTGCGACTGATGCAGGAACACGGCGTCTGGCCGACGCCGCTGAACTATGAACTCTGGCTCTATGTCGCCGGTGACCCGGAATCGCCCCTCGCCCAGGAAATCTATCGTCTCGTCAAGGCGGGTGAGCAGATTACCGAGGACGTTTCCGAAAGCCTGGCCTCGAAATTTATCGCCCGCCTCAAGCTCAATGACGAAGTCCGCGATGCCGGCCTGAAGCTGACACGCGAACTGACCTCGATCACCGAGATCATCAGCGAAGCCCAGAAGACCCAGAAGACTTACAGCGAGACGCTGGAAGGCGCCAAGCGTTCAATGAGCGCCGTCGATGCCGCTGCCCTGCAGGGCCTGGTGCAAAGCCTCACCGACGCGACCAATCAGGTTCTCAACCACCACGTCGAATTCGAGACGCGTCTGGTTGACTCGTCGCGCGAAGTGAATCGCCTGCGCAAGCACCTCGACCAGGTCCGCATGGAAGCCATGACGGACGCGCTGACCAACCTTGCCAACCGCAAGTCGTTCGATGAAGCGCTCGACGCTCACTGCGACAGCGACGATGACAGCAAGCCGCTGACTCTCGCCGTCCTGGATATCGACCATTTCAAGCGCTTCAACGACACCTGGGGCCATCAGACGGGCGACCAGGTCCTGCGGTATGTTGCCAGCGTCCTGGCGCGTATCGGCCGCGCCCCGCGCCTGGCTGCCCGCTACGGCGGCGAAGAGTTCGGCCTGCTGTTCCCCGGTGAAACGGCAGCCGTCGTGGAACGCATTCTGAACGAAGCTCGCCAGGAAATCGCCTCGCGCGTTCTGAAGCGCCGCTCAACCAACGAAGACTTGGGGACTGTTACGGTCTCGGCGGGTGTCGCCCAGCGCGAATACGGCGAAGACGCTTTCGATCTGCTCGACCGCGCCGACAAAGCCCTCTACCAGTCGAAGAATGCCGGACGCAACAAGGTCACGGTCGCCACTGGCAGCGCCATTCCGGATTCGAGCGCGGCTTAACCTCCTTGTTTTAAGCGATATCTAACCGAAAGCCGCTGACACTGTTGGCTGCGCCGAACGTTGTTTCGGGATATCGCTTGGAAATTAATGCTTGCAAACAGATTTGAACAATGTTCAAATCTGTTTGTTCGTTTTTGAGGGGAACGCCATGAACAGTTTTCTGTTCGCCATCGCCTACTGGACCCTGTCCATATTCTATAGCCTCACGGCGCTGGTCCTGACTCTGTTTCCAGGCCGCAAACCGGTCAGTTGGGTCATCCACCGCTATACGCGCCGTATGGTGTGGGCGATGCGCGTCTTCGCCGGTATCAAGCTGGAGATCCGTGGCCGCGAAAATGTCCCACAGCAGCCGGTCATCTTCGCCTGTAAGCACCATTCGTGGGGTGACGGCTTCTGCATCTATTCGCAGTTCCGGGACCTGGCCTTCGTCACCGGCGACCATCTCGAAAAATTTCCGTTGATGAGCACCCTGCTCTCCAAGCTTGGCGCCATCGTCGTCAATAATTGCGGCGGCCACGAAGCGCGAAAAGCCTTGGCGACGCGCTCGGCCGACGCCGCCAAGGACGGCCGCAGCATCCTGATCTATCCGGAAGGCCATCTGAATGCACCGGGCACTTATCGCCGCTATCGCTCGGGTGTGTGGCACATGATGAACAATTTCGACATGCCGGTCGTGCCCGTGGCGACCAATTTGGGCCTGTTCTGGCAGGAAGAGCATTACAAGAAGACGCGCGGCACGGCGGTCCTGGAGTTCCTTGAGCCGATCGAGCCTGGCATGGCCAAGGACGAATTTCTCGAAACCCTGCGTCAACGCATCGAAACGCGCTCGCAACAACTGATCAGCGAAGCGACAGGTGCGCCGTTCGCGCCGTCAGTGCTGGTGCCGGCCTGAAACTCCGGCCACTCAGGGCTTGAGCGCGACAGTGACTTCGATTTCAAGCAACAGATCCGGATTGAACAGGCGCTCAACCTGCACCCAGGTTGAGGCCGGATACTGACCGTCCTTGTAGAAGGACTTGCGCACCGGAATGGCCGCCTTTACCGCCTCGATATCGCGGGTGTAGATGGTCTCGCTAAGGATGGCTGTGCTGTCGAGCCCGCGGCTTTTCAGGATTTTGCCGATCTGGCCGTAGATGGCCGTCATCTGCTCAGCCACCGAAGCGCCACTGGCAGTGATACCGGACAGATAAAGGGTGTCACCGTGGCGGACGACCTGCGCGTAGCCGATCTCCTTTTCCCACGGATTGACGTATTCGCGTTCGATCTGGGCGAAAGCCGGACCGGTAAGCGACAATGATAACGCCACACCCAGTCCCACCGTTTTCATCGCCCTACTCCGCCACAGCCGGTTTGATGGTTACGCTCTCGCCACAGCCGCAGGCATCCGTCTCATTGGGGTTCTGGAAGACGAACTTCGACGCCAGCTTGGTCGTCTCATAATCGATGACCGTGCCAACCAGATACAAAACCGCCTTGGGCTCGATCAGGATGGTGACGCCCTTGTCGGTGATGACTTCGTCGATCGGGCCGGCCTCTTCGGCATAGCTCAGCACGTATTCCTGGCCGGCGCAGCCGCCTTGCTTCACGCCGACGCGCAGGCCGACATAGGGCTTGTCGGCGCGGGACATGATAGCCTTGACCTGTTCGGCCGCCGCGTCGGTCAGCGAGACAACGGCCGGCCGCGGACGGCGTGGGCGCGGGGTGATGGAAGATTGAATGTCCATGGTCAGAACATGTTCAGTTGCAGCTTGGCTTCGTCGCTCATGCGCGACGAATCCCAGGGAGGGTCGAACAGAAGGTTGACGTCGCACGACTTGACGCCTTCGACCTTCATGACAGCGTCGTGAACCCAGCCAGGCATTTCGCCCGCGACAGGGCAGCCCGGCGCGGTCAGGGTCATGTCGACCACGACGTCGCGGTCATCCGAAACATCGACGCGATAGATCAGGCCAAGCTCATAGATGTCGACCGGGATTTCCGGGTCGAAGATCGTCTTGAACGCCGCGATCAGTTCGTCGGTCAGCCGGTCGAGCTCGGCCTGCTCGAGCGCCGAGGGCTGGTTGGCGCCCATATCGTCCAGGCTGAACAGGCTGTGCGTTTCGGTATCGGTCTGTGCGTCGGTCATGGGCTCACTCATGCGAAGAACGATTGGGCTTTGGCGACAGCTTCGGCCAGAACGTCGATCTCTTCTTCGGTATTATATAGGGCGATGGACGCCCGGACGGTAGAGGTGACGCCGAGGCGCGTCATCAGCGGTTCGGCGCAGTGGGTACCGGCGCGCACCGCGACATTATAGCGGTCGAGGATTTGCGCTACGTCGTGGGCGTGCGCCTGGCCTAAACTAAACGTCAAGATCGAGCCCTTGCCTTCGGCCGTGCCGTGGACGCGCAGGCTGTTGATCTGGGTCAGGCGGTCATAGGCGCGCTGATATAGGGCGTGTTCGTGGGCTACGACCTCGGTGCGGTCGAACTGCGACAGCCAGTCGATGGCGGCCTTGAGCCCGATGACTTCGAGAATGGCCGGCGTACCCGCTTCGAAACGGTGCGGCGGCTCGTTCCAGGTGATCTTTTCCTTGGTGACGCGCGCGATCATCTCGCCGCCGCCCTGATAAGGCGGCATGGCGGCGAGGATTTGGGCCTTGCCGTAGAGGACGCCTAAGCCCGTCGGGCCATAGAGCTTGTGCGCCGAAAAGACGTAGAAGTCGGCGTCGAGCGCCTTCACATCGACGTCGAGGTGGACGATGCCCTGTGCGCCGTCGATGACCGCGATGGCGCCAACGGCGTGAGCCTTCTTGATGATGTCTTTGATGGGATTGATGGTGCCCAGAACGTTCGACATGTGCGTGACGGCAACGATCTTCACGCGATCGGTCAACATTGAGCCGAACGCCTCCATGTCGAGCGAGCCGTCATCAAGGATGGGCACGTACTTGAGCTCAACGCCCTTGCGTTCGGCCAGCATGTACCACGGCACGATATTGGCGTGGTGCTCCATCTCGGTCGTCAGCACGACATCGCCGGTCTTCAGGCTGTCGCCGAAGCTGTGGGCGATCAGGTTCATCGCCTCGGTCGCCGACTTGGTAAAGACGATCTCGTTGATGTCGGCATTGATGAAGCGCGCGACGGTCTCGCGGCCGGCCTCATAGGCGTCGGTCGTCTCGTTGGCCAGGCGGTGCAGACCCCGATGCACATTGGCATAGGAGTGGCGCATGGCGTGGCTCATGGCGTCGATGACGGCATTGGGCTTCTGCGCCGACGCGCCGCTGTCGAGATAGATCAATGGTTTATTGTTGATCTGGCGGCTCAGGATCGGGAAGTCTTCACGAGCGCGGGCGACATCAAAGGGCATGATAGGACCCCGCTTCGCGTTCCAGGAATTCAAGGACTTTTGCGCGCAGCACTTCGTCCTCGATGGCTTCGGCGACCGGCATGACAAAGGCATGGGTCAGCAGGGCGCGGGCGGTCGGTTCGTCCATGCCGCGCGATTGGCAAAAGAACAGCGCGGATTCATCAAGCGCGCCGATGGTGTTGCCGTGGGCGCATTGTACGTCGTCGGCGTAGATTTCGAGTTCGGGCTTGGCGCGGACATGGGCGCCGTCATTGAGGATCAATGCTTGATGGCGCATGCGCGCGTCGGTGCCGTCGGCGCCGCGTTCGACATAGATCCGGCCCTGGAAGACGCCGGTCGCCTGGTCCTTGACCAGACCCTTGATCATCTGGGCGGTGACGCCGTTGATCTCGGCATGATTGACACGCGTGGTCAGGTCGAAGTGGCGCTTGTCCTTGAGCAGGTAGGCGCCGTTCAGCTCAACTTCCGCGCCGTGGCCGGCATGGGTGACGTGGGTCTCGAAGCGCTGGAACTTGGCGCCGGTCGAAAAGACGTATTGCTTGAAGACGCTGCCCGGGGCGGTTTCGACGGTCGATCGGCGGATAGACACGGCGTCTTCGGGCTCGTCGAGAATGACCACGCGGGTCAGCTTCGCGCCCTCGCCCAGTTTGAAACGAATGGTCGTGTTGGCAGCGTAGCTTGCCGAACCCGTATACTCTTCAAGGAGTATCAAGCTCTCATTCGGCTTTAACACCAGTTGATCTTCGCCTTGAAGGCCTACCGTGCTCAGTTCGCCAGCGTGATAGTTTTTGACCCAAAGCTTTCCTTCATTGGCATCAACGACGTTCTGAAGTCCACCGTGCAATGCATAGTCACCGTCAAAGACTTCATAGATTGGATAGTCCGGCTTCCAGTCCTCGCCATAGTTCTTATCGATGATGCGAACGGGCGCGCGCTTGGGCGCCTCTCGCAGCGCGCGCGACAGGTCGGAGTACTTCCACTCCTCATCGCGGCGCGTTGGGTAGGACGACGGGTCGAAGATATCGAACGCGGTCAATGTCACGCCGCAACTCCCAGATACTGGTCGTAGCCGTGCGCTTCGAGTTCGAGCGCCAGTTCCGGACCACCCGAACGGACGATC
>CAMLPZ010000069.1 GCA_946482045.1 uncultured Asticcacaulis sp. | reverse complement strand
CGCAGCTGATCCTGTACGGCCCACTCCGGCAAGGGCGCCGAAATCCGCACCTCGAACATCATCCGCCACAAAGGCAGGTTCTCACGCGCAAAGGCCAGATAGGCGTGGGCAATCACAACGAGCGTATCGACAGCTTCGGCGCGCGTACTGACCTCAAGATGCCCGGTTGCCGCTTCAAATGCCGCGTCCAGCCGCTTCTGGGTCCGCGCCGTGATCAGCAGCAGCAGCGTGTCCATGTCGGCAACAATATTATAGAGCCCGCCCAGGGCGACGCCGATATCGGCCGCCAGGTCACGCGCCTTAAGACTGGCGAGACCCTGCTCGCAGATGCGCTTTTCCGCTGCTTCCATAAGCGCCTCAAGCTGCGCCTGCCGTTTGTCGGCCGTCCTGGATGTCTGCGCCATACCCGCTCCAAAAAAAAATTGAACATCGTTCAAAATAATTATTGAACATCGTTCACGACGCTGCTATACAACTCTTGTGAACGGCGTTCATATCATCAACAGCCCCGATGATGAAAGCGCTTTTCGCACCTCGGGGGGCCGAGGGGGGACAAAAAGGGGCGGAAAAGGAAATCCGACTTTTCCGCCCCTCGTTTTCATCAGTACCCAGTCAGTTGCGTCCCAATCAACCGTCCAATAATGGAGATGGACACATGAAGGGCCTTTTCACGACGATCGTCACCGCCTTTGCAGCCGTTGCCGCCTTGATGTTCGCGGCCCACAGCTTCGCCCAGGGGCCGGACCGCGACTGGGAAAAGGACATGGCCAATACCGGCAAGGGTATGGCGGCCTTTTTGAAGTATCAGCCGACGGATGGCGAAAGCCATGGTGGCAAGGTGCGCAAGAGCGTTGCGGGCGGAATTGGGTAATTTACGTATCTTGCCCGGAGGCAAACCCCTGGCCGCATACGACTACCCCTCAGCCTAATGAAAGCCCGCCTCTGCCGAGACGGCTTTTGTTCGAGCGGTATATGGAGTGAGCCTGAGGCCCGTCCACCCGTGACGTCACGATTCCGGGTTGAGGGGGCCTCGCCCCCTCACCAGATGCGGACGCGGTCTTCGGGTTTCAGATAGTACTTGCCGTCCGTCACGTTGAAGGCCTTGTACCAGGCATCCATGTTGCGCGGCGCGGACATGGCGCGGAACTGGTCGGGGGCGTGGGGGTCCGACGCCACCAGGAACTTCAGGAAGTCGGGCTGGTACTTCGACTGCCAGATTTGCGCGAAGCCCAAGAAAACACGTTGGTCACCGGTCAAACCGTCAAGGACCGGCGCTTCCTTGCCGGCGAGCGACAGGTGGTAGGCGTCGAGCGCGATCGTAAGGCCGCCAAGGTCGCCGATGTTTTCGCCCATGGTCAGGCCGCCCTGGACCTTGACGCCCGGCGCGACTTCGTAGGCGTCGAACTGTTCGCCCAATTTCTTGGCCTGGACGTTGAACTTGTCGGCGTCGTCCTTCTGCCACCAGTCGGCAAGCGCCCCGGTCGCATCGTAGTTGCGGCCCTGATCGTCGAAGCCGTGAACGATTTCGTGGCCGATAACGGCGCCGATTCCGCCGTAATTGACGGCCGGATCGGCCTTCGGATCGAAGAAGGGCGGCTGCAGGATGGCCGCCGGGAAGACGATTTCGTTTTTCGTTGGCGAATAGTAGGCATTGACCGTCTGGGGCGTCATTTCCCAGACGTCTTCATCGATCTTGTTGTCGATGCGGGCGCGCTGATAGTCCCACTCGAAGACGCTGGAGCGGTTGAGATTGCCGACCAGATCGTCCGGCTTGATGACGAGCGTGGAATAGTCGCGCCACTTGTTCTGATAGCCGATCTTGACCCCAAACGTGGACAGCTTTTCCAGCGCCTTGGCCTTGGTTGGCGCGCTCATCCAGTCGAGCTTTTCGATGCGGATCTTCATGGCTGCCAGCAGGTCGCTGACCAGGCCTTCCATCTTAGCCTTGGATTCGGGCGGGAAGTAGGTGGCGACATAGGCCTTGCCCAAGGCTTCGCCCATGCGTTCGTCGGTCACGCTGAGCGCGCGCTTCCAAAGGGGGCGCTGCTCTTCGATGCCGTAAAGCGATTTGAGGCGGAACTGAAAACGCCTGTCGACAAAGGCGTCCGAAAGATACGGCGCGGCCTGGTCGACGGTGCGGAAGGCGGACCAGGCCTTGAGCGTCTCCAGGGGGGCGTCGGCATAGATTTTGGCGATCTTCGGGAGGGCGGTATTCTGAGCGATGACGACCTTTTGGGCGGTCGTGACGCGCGCGCCGGCGAAGAAGGCGTTCCAGTCGAAGCCAGGAGCGTAGGCCGGCAGGTCCGACAGCTTCATCGGGTTGTAGGTCTTGGTATCATCGCGGCTTTCGATGCGCGTCCAATGCGCTTCGGCGATCTTCGTCTCCATGGCCACGATGTCCTTGGCGGCCTTGGCGGCGTCCGGCCAAGCGATCAGGCGCAGCATATCGGTGACATAGGCTTCGTAGCCGGCCTTCTTGTCGGCATAGGTGTCCGACAGGTAGTAGTCGCGGTCGGGGAGCCCTAAGCCGCCCTGAGCCAGTTGCAGGGCGTAGTAGCCGGGCTTCTTGGCGTCATCATAGACATAGAGACTGAAAAAGGCCGAACCGAAGCCTTCGGACGTCCAGCCCATGAACTTCGCCATCTGCGACTTGTTGGTGATGCTGCGGATGCGGCTCAGTTCAGGCGCCAGGGGCGCGGCGCCCAGCTTGTTCTTCAGGGCTTCGTTGGTGGCACTGCGATAGAGGTCGGCGACCTTCAGGTCTGAGCCCGTCAGGTCGTCGCGCGCCGCCAGGCCGGTGACCATCGCCTTGAGCTGGAGTTCCGACAGGTCGGCCAGGCGGTTGAAGCTGCCGTAGCCCGGCTGGTCGCCAGGGATCTTCATGGCGGCCAGCGCCTTGCCGTTGGCATAGAGGTTGAAATCGTCGCCCGGCTTGACCGAGGTATCCATGCCCGTCGTGTCGAAACCCCAGACGCCGTAGCTCTTGCCGAGTTCCGCCATCCGCGCACTGTCCTCGGCGCTCAAGGCCTCTTCGAGATAGGTTCGCGGCTGATGAACCGGCGCGCGTTCGTTCGACGTGACGACGGCGAAAGCCGGCGCGGCCAGCGGCAGGACAAGGGCTGTGGTGACAAGGAGTGTGCGAAGGATACGCATGAGGTCTCTCGCGAAAACAGATACAGGCGAGCGCCCCGCGCCGCCCCCAGGGGGCGAACCATGATACAGATGAAACCGTTTGTATTCTGAATTTTTCTTAATGTTCCCGGCGGCGCATCCGGCGGTTTTACGGTGCGTGGGGCTTTACGTAGCCCCTGCGGCGCGGCACAACACGGTCGGACCCATCGAAAAGGTGACGTGTGCGTTTTCTTGCCCGTTTTCTGCTGACTGTCATCGCGGCACTTTCCTTGACCACAGCGGCCGTAGCCGCCGAAGGCGAAAGCGCGCACGTCAAGGCGCGGCTGGTCGCGGAGTCCATGACGGTGCCCGAAGGCGGGCAGGTCCGGCTGGTTCTGGAACACACGCCGGCCAAAGGCTGGCACACCTACTGGGTCAATGCCGGCGATGCAGGCCTGCCGACGCGGATCATGTGGAGCCTGCCGGACGGCATGACCGCTGGCGACGCGGCGTGGCCGGCGCCGAAGATGCTGCCGACGCTGGGCCTCAACAGCTTCGGTTATGACGGCAAGACGGCGGCTGTGATCGTTGTGACGAATAAATCGGGACTGGCGGCAGGCGAAACCCTGCCGATCCGTGCGCGCGTCAATTTTCTCGTCTGCGAGACCCAGTGCATTCCGGAAACGCTCGATGTATCGACGCGCCTGACCGTCGGCGCCGCCAAGCCCGGACCTGATGCCGGCGTGGTCGCAAAGGCCGCCGCCGCCCTGCCGCAGACCGCCAATATCATTGGGACGATCGCGTTGAACAATGGCAAGGCCGAACTGGGCTTCAAAGCCGGCGATGCCGCAGCGCGCGAAGCCCTGGCGCGGCCACAAGGCGCCTACTTTTTCCCGGCACAGGAAAAGATGCTGAGCGCCGCGGCGCCACAGGTCCTCGACATGGGGGTGGAGGGCTTTACCTTGCGCACCCAGCCAGGCGCCCCTGCCCTGCCGGAAGGTCCGCTGCAGGGGGTGCTGACCCTGGGCGACAAGGCCTATAACATTACGCTGGCACGCGCCGGCCTGCCGGCAGGCACCTATGGTCTCGGCTCGGCGCCGGCACCGGAACTGGCCTCCGGCGGGCTGATCGTCGCCATGGGCCTTGCCTTCCTGGGCGGGCTGATCCTCAACCTGATGCCGTGCGTTTTCCCGGTCCTGTCGATGAAGCTGCTGGCCCTGTCGCGCGCAGGCCACGACACCAAACTGGCGCGCACCGAGTCGCTGCTCTATGGCGCCGGCGCGATCCTGAGCTTTCTGGTTCTGGCCGCCCTGCTGCAACTGGCACAAGGGGCGGGCGCGTCGCTTGGCTGGGGCTTCCAGTTGCAATCGCCCTACGTCGTGGCGGCGCTGGCCGTCGTCATGCTGCTGGTCGCGCTCAACATGTCGGGCCTTTTCAATATCGGTTCGTCACTGCAAGGCTTAGGCGCGGGCGCCTTCGACCAGAAGCGCCCATTAACCTCCGCCTTCCTGACCGGCGTGCTGGCTGTGGTCGTCGCCGCACCTTGTACCGCGCCTTTCATGGCCACGGCCATCGGCGTTGCCCTGGCCCAAGGCGGGCTTACGGGATTTGCCATCTTCGCCGCCCTGGGTGTCGGCTTTGCCTTGCCGATCGTGCTCCTGACCTTCCTCGTTACCCTCGTGCCGGGCTTTGCCAAGGTCTTGCCGAAGCCAGGCGAATGGATGAACGGACTGAAGATCGCCCTGTCGCTTCTGATGTACGGCGCCGCCCTGTGGCTGGTCTGGGTGTTCGCCCAGCAGGTCCAGGTGACGGGCGTCGTGCTGCTGCTCCTGGCATTTGCCGCCATCATTGTCGCCATCCTGCCGATCCGCGCCATTCCAAAAATGATCAAGGCCGGCATACTGGGTGCGGGTCTTGTGCTGGCGCTTGGTGCCGGCGCCCTGCCGCCGGTCGAGCGCGCTTCTAGCGATACGGTAGCTACCGCGCAAACGCCCCAAACGGCATTCAGCGTCCAGAAGCTTACGGAACTGCGCGCCGCCGGCCAGCCCGTCCTGGTCGACCTGACGGCGGCGTGGTGCGTGACCTGCAAGGTCAATGAGCGGCTGGTGCTGCAGACAAAGGACGTGGCCGACGCATTAAAAGCCACGGGCACGGTTTACATGGTCGGCGACTGGACCAACCAGGATGCGGAGATTTCGCGCTATCTTCAGCTCTACGGCCGCTCCGGCGTGCCGCTCTACGTCTATTACGGCGGCAGCAATGCCGAGCCAAAGGTCCTGCCGCAGATGCTTGACAAGGCGGACATCATCAAGATGTTGAAGGACGGAGCGAAGTAGGACTTTAAGCGTCCGGCCCGAATTCGATGACACAGTCCAGACCCGAAACCGCTGTTGCCGGTGTCGTGACGACATCGATATTGTCGTCGAGCAGCAGGGTCATGTCTTCCAATACCCGGCCAAGATCGCGGTCCGTACGCGCCGAGCGCATGTCGTCGAGCTTCAGGCGCAGGTCGATCGACACGCCTTTGAGGATACATTTGAGATCGTTATCGGTGCCGCGCGCCTTCAGGTCGTCGTGGCCCTTCATATCACGCGCCGCCAGTTCAGTGATGGCTTCGGCATAGATACGGAAATGTGGGCTCTTCAGCCATTCCAGCGACGGCCGGGCAGCGAAGGTTTTGGTTTCAGCCCGCAAACGAGTCGCGTCGGCGACGATGCCGGAATAGAAAGCCTCCTGGGTCAGGCTCACAGACCCGACCGCGATGGTTTCAAGCGGTCGAGCCATTAATTGACTAGGCAGACACACACAGAACAGGACAGCCGCAATGGCGCGTTTCATGACAGGCACTCCGATTGGATTGCATATCATGCAAAATCCCGGCCAAAATTCCGTTAAGTGGCAAGGTTAATGCGCGCCTGGTTTCCCGGCAGGCGCGCAGGCAGGACTTAATAGTTGACCTGCGCCATTTGTTCGGGCGTCCGGCATTCAATCCCGCCGGAGCAGCCGCCATTGTCAAACGCCATAAAGGCCCAGGCCGCGCCACCGATAATAACGGTCGCGCCGATGAGCGCGATCACGAAATGTGAAAAGGTTTCAGCAGCATGAGAACGCTTAGCCATGACTTCCTCCTTGTTGTAGGTGGCCTTAATCATAACACTCCACCGCCTTATTGTCAGCTTTTTTGACATAGGTGTCAATATACCGTCGTTCTTCTAATTTCCCCTGACGGGAGAAGACTTAGAGCGATTTCCAGGGGCTGATCGCGGCAATTTCGGTTGTCACTTTTCGCGTGATAGTCTATCGCGCCCGCATGACCGACACCTCAGACAAAGCCTTCCGCCCCGAAGCCCGCAGCCCGCGCGGCTTCATCGATAAACGCAATGCGCAGATCGCCATCGAGCGCCGCCTCATCGAGACGGTGTCCAAAGTCTACGAGTCGTTCGGCTTCGAAGCCCTGCAGACGCCGGCATTCGAATATGCCGACGCGCTCGGCAAGTTCCTGCCCGACTCGGACCGGCCCAATGTCGGCGTCTTCGCGCTTCAGGACGACGACGACCAGTGGATGGCGCTGCGCTACGACTTGACGGCGCCGTTAGCCCGCTTTGCCGCTCAGAATTGGGAAACCCTCCCCAAGCCCTTCCGCCGCTATGCCTACGGCCCGGTATGGCGCAACGAAAAGCCCGGTCCGGGACGCCTGCGCGAATTCATGCAGTGCGACGCCGACATCGTCGGTTCCGACCGCCCGGAGGCCGACGCTGAGGTCATTGCCCTGGCCGTTACCGGCTTCAAGGCGCTCGATATCCCGACGCGCATCCGAATTAATAACCGCAAGCTTTTGAACGGCCTTTTGACCTCGCTGGGCGTCGTACATCCCGTGCAGCAACTGGGTGTGCTCCGCGCCATCGATAAGCTGGACCGCTTCGGTCTGCCGGGCGTCGAGTTGCTGTTGGGCGCCGGCCGCAAGGACGAAAGCGGCGACTTCACCAAGGGCGCGGGCCTGCCGGCTTCGGCCATCCAGCCCGTGCTCGACTTCGTGTCAGCTGGCGGCGCGGACACGCGTTCGGACGTGCTGAACCGGTTGGCCAATGTGCTGGCCAACTCGCCTGAAGGCTTGGCCGGCGTAGAGGATCTTGGCCGCATCGGCACGGCTTTGGCGGCCATGGGCGTCGATGAGGCTGGCGCCGTCTTCGATCCCGGCATCGTCCGCGGCCTGGAATATTATACCGGCCCCGTCTTCGAGGCCGAATTGCTGCTCGAAACGCGCGACGAGAAGGGCAACCTGGTCCAGTTCGGCAGCGTCGGCGGCGGCGGGCGCTATGACGACCTGGTGGCGCGCTTCACCGGTGAAAAGACGCCGGCGACTGGCTTCTCCTTCGGCGTATCGCGCCTGGCGGCAGCCCTGGCACTGGTGGGCGACGCACACACGACGCGCGCGCGAGGCCCGATCGTCATCATCGCCTTCTCCGACAGCGACATGGGCGAATATTTCAAGCTGGCCGCCGAAATCCGTGCGGCAGGCATGCCGGCCGAAGTTTATGTCGGCCGCTCGGGCATGAAGGCACAAATGAAATACGCCGATCGCCGCGTCTCGCCGGCCGCCGTCATGCTAGGCGGCGATGAGCTGGCGAACGGCACCGTTACCATCAAGGATCTCGACGCAGGACGCCAGGCAGCGTTACAAATAAGTGACAATCAGCAGTGGCGCGAAGCGCGTCCCGGACAGGTTACATTACCGCGCCAGGACGCCATCAACCATTTGAAATCTATAATGAATATAGCCTGACAACGTTGTCAAAAATGTGGACATTGCCGGACATGTTTTTGCGTATCGTTTGCACAACGAAAAAAACTGAAAAAATTTTTGACACAATCACATAAAATGAGTTGACCGGTCAGAAAAAACCCGGCTATATCCCCGTCATGAGAACGGAACCTCCCCCGTAGAGAGAGGTCAGTTCCAGCGTTTCGGGGAGGAAACGCTCGCTTTAAAAACAAAAGAGCCCGCCAGGTTGTTATCCCCCCTGAGCGGGCTTTTTCTTGTCCAGAGTCTAGCCAGTAAACTGACATCGGTGTCAGTTAACAGAGCGTTAAGCGTAAGACCAGAATCAAGGTTCCGGCCCTATCTCGTCGGGCGTTAGGGCCGATTGATGTCGCAAGCCAGGACGGGGCTCTGTGCCCGCGCCGTCGAAATAATACCGAAATAGGTTTTGCAACGAACAAGATCGTCGCGCGCCCCAACTTCGCTGGCTGAGAAGATGTTGAGAATGACCTGTGGTTCGCCATTGATAGCGCCAAGCAGGCTGGTGTCGATTGTGTCAGCTGCCAGGTGGAAGCTGGTGGCGCCAGGCGCCAAGCCAATCTGTTCGTAGCCCAACTTGATTCGGCCATTTGCATTGGCCTGGGCGCGCGTTTCTGGCTTGGGGCGGCCAAAATAAAAGGCCGCGGCGACGAAATGGCTGCTCTTGGCCTTCATCAGCGCATCGGCTTCGGGCGTGATCTCCAGCTTGACGTCGAAGGCGTAAGGCGAAGGCCCGCCCGCCGGTTTTTGTTCACAATTACCAAGCACAAGCGCCAAAGGCAGTATGGCGAGGATTTTCAGGATTTTCATGTGATCGCCCCCTCTCTCGAGACGCGCAAAGCTTAACAGGCTACCGCGCCCTGTCAAAGCCCTCACCCTATCGACTCGGGGAGCGGATTTACAGATCGATATCCAGCTTGCGCGCAAGAGACAGGATTTCACTGCGCAGGCTGCCGTTGGAGCTGCTCATCAGCTTGTTGATCGCCTTGAAGGCGGCATCGCGGTCGCACGACAGGATCATGCGCTTGACCTGGCCCAGGCCGGCCGGCGGCATGGACAGACGGTTGAAGCCAAGTGCGATCAACACGAAGGCCTCCAGCGGCTTGCCGGCGATTTCGCCGCAGACCGATACCGGCGTGCCCGATTCCTCGGCCGCGCGCTGGATGCTGGCGAGCGCCCGCAGGAAGGGCGGCGACAGGACGTCGTAACGCTCGCTCATCTTCGGATTGGTGCGGTCGGCGGCGAACAGGTACTGCGTCAGGTCGTTAGTGCCGACGCTGGCGAAATCGACCAGCGGCAACAGGGCATCAAGGTGCCACAGCAGCGACGGGCATTCGATCATGGCGCCGACACGCAAGAGCGACGGCAAAGGCCGGCCGCGCCGCTTGGCCCAGGCCATTTCGATGTCCACCATTTCGCGCGCCGTGCGAAACTCATCGATCGAAGCGACCATGGGGAACATGATGCGCAGCTCGCGCCCCTTGGCGGCGGTCAGCAACGCGCGGACCTGCATGCGCAGGAGCGCCGGACGGTCCAGGCCCATGCGGATGGCGCGCCAGCCGAGCGCGGGGTTTTCCTCGCGCTCCATTTCCATGTAGGGCAGGATCTTGTCGCCGCCGAGATCGAGCGTGCGGAAGGTCACTGGCCGGTCTCCGGCGCCGTCCATGATGCGCTCATAAAGGTCGGTCTGGCGCTTCAGGCGCGGCAGGTCCTCGGAGACCATGAACTGGA
The DNA here is from genome assembly GCA_946482045.1 of uncultured Asticcacaulis sp. The sequence continues at coordinate 6,078 of CAMLPZ010000069.1, read as the reverse complement.
ATTCGGTGCGGAACAGGCCGATGCCTTCGGCGCCGACCTCGTCCATGATCTCGATGTCGAATTCGAGACCGGCGTTCATCAGCAGCGTGACGCGCTGGCCATCCTTGGTAACGGCCGGCACGTCCTTAATGCGCGAGAATTCGACGCGACGCTGGGTGCGCACGTCAATCCGCGCCAAAGCCGCGCCGATAATGTCGGGACGCGGGCGCAGGTAGGCTTCGCCGGTTTCGCCGTCGACGATGACCGGGTCGCCCTGATTAACCTTGTCGCGCAAGGATTGCAGGCGGCCGACACATGGAATCTGCAACGCCCGGGCGACGATGGCGGCATGGTTCGACGCTGAACCTTCTTCGAGCAAGATGCCTTTCAGGCGTGTGCGGTCGTACTCCAGCAGGTCGGCAGGGCCGAGATCGCGGGCCACCAGGATCGACTCGTCGGGAATGTCGCGCGCGGTGGTGTTCTTGCCCGCCAGGACACGCAGCAGCCGGTTGCCCAGATCTTCGAGGTCATGCACCCGTTCGCGCAGATAGGCGTCACGAGCGTTGTTGAGCCGGGCGCGCTGCTCATTGCGCACGCGCTCCACGGCGGCCTCGGCGGTCAGGCCGTTACGTACAGCGTCAACCAGGTTGCGCGTCCAGCCGCGGTCGTGGGCGAACATGCGGTAGGTTTCGAGCACGTCGAAGGTCGGGCCCGCCAGACCGTGCTGCCCTTCGAACATCTCGTCGATCTGTTCGCGAAGGCTATTGATCGCGGCCAGCAGACGCTTTTCCTCAGCAACCGGATCGTCGGTCAGCAGGTGCTCCGGCGTCACCGGCACGTCGTGCAGGACGACGACGCCAATCGCCAGACCGTCGGCGAAGATCGAGCCCTTCAGCCGCTCCGGGCGGCTGGGGGCCAGTTCGATGTCCTTGAGTTCTTCGAGGCCGACCAGTTCGCCGGCCGTGACGATTTCGGCCAGCACCATGGCGATAATCTGAAGGTCCTCGACCTCCTCGTCCTCATAGCCGCGTGCCGCCTTGTTCTGCACGACCAGGACACCGATTGTCCGGCCACCGCGCAGGAGCGGCACGCCCAGGAAGGAGCGGAACGGGTCTTCGCCGGTTTCAGGCCGGTACGAAAAACTGGGGTGTTCCGGCGCGTCCATCAGGTTGAGCGGTGCACCGGCGCGGGCAACTTCACCGACCAGACCTTCGCTGAGACGCATCCGGGTCTTGTGAACGGCTTCGCGGTTCAGGCCCTCGGTGGCGAACAGTTCCAGCTCTTCGGACGTGCGGCGCAGGTAGATCGAACAGACCTCAGCGACCATGCTGGACGCAATGATGCGCACGACGGCGTCAAGCCGCGCCTGGGCGGACTGATCGTCCTCCATGATTTCGCGGATTTGCCGCAGCAACCCGCGCTGGCCGCGCACCGGACCTTGCTTCGTCACCAAATCGCCCTCTCGCCGTATAGTCCCCGGCCCGTTTATTGTCCGCCGGTTTTGCCGCGCTGTCTAGCCGTCAGGCGCGCCATCCGGCAACTCACGAAAGGGTTATAATCACAATGGTTTAACAGTCCGATACAAACAACGCAAAAGCCCCGGCGGACACCGGGGCTTCGCAGCCGTAATGTGCGTTTTTCTCAGGCGCCGATCTTGTCGAGGCCATAGGCGGCGTGCAGGGCACGCACGGCCAGTTCGGTATAGGCTTCGTCGATCAGCACGCTGATCTTGATTTCCGAGGTCGAGATGACCTGGATATTGATGCCTTTTTCCGACAGGGCGCGGAACATGGTCTCGGCGACGCCGGTGTGCGAGCGCATGCCGACGCCGACGATCGACACCTTGGCGACGTTTTCGTCGACCTTCAGCGTATCGAAGCCGATTTCCTCGCGCGCGGCCTCCATCAGCTCGGCGGCGGCCTTGGCGTCGCGGCGGCCGACGGTGAAGAGCTGGTTGACGTATTCGCCCGAACGCTTCTCCGACTGGACGATCATGTCGACATTGATGTTGGCATTGGCCAGCTTGCCGAAGATGGCGGCGGAGACGCCGACCTTGTTGGGCACACCCAAAAGGGTGATCTTGGCTTCATCACGGCTGAAGGCCACGCCGGAAATGATATGCTTTTCCACGATTTCTTCCTCGTCGCACACGATGGTGCCTTGATCTACGGTTTCGCCGGGTTCGACGAAGCTGGACAGGACGCGCACGGGCATGCGCTGGCCCATGGCCAGTTCGACCGAACGGGTCTGGAGCACCTTGGCGCCCAGCGACGCCATTTCCAGCATTTCTTCGAACGATATCTTCTTGAGACGGCGGGCCTTCGACTCGATGCGCGGATCGGTCGTGTAGACGCCGTCGACATCGGTATAGATGTCGCAGCGGATCGCCTTGACCGCCGCGGCGACCGCGACCGCCGAGGTGTCCGAACCGCCACGGCCGAGCGTGGTGATGCGGCCTGATTCGGTCACGCCCTGGAAGCCCGGCACGACGACGATCTGGCCGGCGTCGAGTGCCGTTTCCAGCTTGGCCGGCGGGATGTCGAGGATACGCGCCTTGCCGTGCACGTCGGATGTGATGATCGGCACCTGCCAGCCCATCATAGTGACGGCGTCATAACCCATATTGCGCAGGGTCATGGACAAGAGACCGGCGGTCACCTGCTCTCCCGACGCCACGACAACATCGTATTCGTCATCGCCGTCCATGCCGTTGCCTGTCGCCTTGCCGGCGCCATCCGTCCAAGCGACCAGCTCGTTCGTCTTGCCCGACATGGCGGACACGACAACGGCGACCTTATGGCCGGCATCATACTCGGCGGCGACGAGCCTGGCGGCCCTGCGGATGCGTTCGAGATCGGCCATTGAGGTGCCGCCGAACTTCATCACCAAACGGGACATGAAGACAAAATCCTTGTTGCGGGTCATTGACCCCTGACTTTAAAGCGGCGCATATCTAGCCCCCAATGTTCGCTACCGCAAGAAACAAAACGGCGGCGGCTGAAGAGAAATAGGCGGCCGAAATGCCTGAAAACCTAAACAATTCCGTTACGTCCGATACCAGAACTTCCGACGCGGGAGGCGCCGAGGGCTTCAGTATCGATCAGGGCGAAGTCTCGCGCTTTTCGGCGCTGGCCGCCAAGTGGTGGGACGTGAAGGGCGAGTTCGCGCCGCTCCACAAGTTCAACCCGACACGCGTCAGCTTTGTGCGTGAGACTTGCCTGGAGCATTACAAGCTCGATGCCCGTGAACGCGCGCCGTTCAAGGGATTGAGGTTGCTCGACGTCGGCTGTGGGGGCGGTCTGCTGTCGGAACCCATGTGCCGCATGGGTTTCCAGGTCACGGGTCTGGACGCGTCGGAGAAGAACATCGGCACGGCCAGCGCGCACGCTGCCGAAGGCGGGCTCGATATCCGCTACCTCAACCAGACGGTCGAGCAACTGGCAGCCGCGGGCGAAGTGCTTTACGATGTCGTCCTGTGCATGGAGGTGATCGAGCACGTCACCGATCCAAGGAGCTTCCTGCAAACCTGCGCGTCGCTGGTCAAGCCGGGCGGCATCCTGTTCTGCGCCACGCTCAACCGCACGCTCAAGAGCCATGCCCTTGCGATCGTCGGCGCCGAATACATATTGCGCTGGGTGCCGGCGGGCACGCACGACTGGAACAAATTCCTGTCGCCGGCGGAAATCCAGGACTTCCTGGCCGATACACCGCTGACGGCGGAACCTGCCGTCGGCGTCAGTTACAATCCCCTCAGCGATAAATGGAGCTTGTCGGACGATACCGATGTCAACTACATGGTCGTCGCGAAATATTTTAACTGACCTCTCCATGACCACACTCGTCAAAGCCTGGACCGGAGCGCAGCAGCGCCTCAAGGCCCGTAACATCGACAGCCCCGCCATCGACGCCCGCCTGCTGCTTGAAGCCGCCACAGGCGCCACGCGCACCGACATCATCACCGATCCCTATCGCGAACTGACGGACGAGCAGGAAACCACTCTCGACACCTACCTCAGCCGCCGCGAAAAGCGCGAGCCGGTGGCGCGAATCCTCGGCCGCAAGGGCTTCTGGAAACTACTGCTCAACCTCAATGAACACGTCCTGATCCCGCGGCCGGAAACCGAGGTGATCGTCGACATGATCCTGAAGACGACGCAGGAAAATGAAGCCTTTACACTCGCCGACCTGGGGATAGGTTCCGGCGCCATCCTGCTGTCGGTCCTGGCTGAGCGCCCCGCCGCCAAGGGCATTGGCACCGATGTGTCCGAAGAGGCCCTGGCCGTGGCGCGCGACAACGCCGCCGGTCTCGGCCTCGACAGCCGTGCGGCATTTTTACGCACGTCATGGGGATCGGGCCTGGCCGACGCCTCATTCGACTTTGTGGCGTCGAACCCGCCCTATATTCGCAGCGACGTGATTCCCACGCTCGAGCCGGAGGTCCTGCATCATGACCCGCACCTGGCGCTCGACGGCGGCGAATCAGGGCTGGATGCCTATGTCGAACTGGCGCCGGAAATCTTTCGCCTTTTGAAGCCCGGCGGCCGCGCCTGGCTCGAGATCGGCTATGACCAGTCGGAAGCCGTTGAAGATCTTATGAAAAAGGCCGGATTCGCCGACGTTTCCACCTATCTGGACCTGTCGAACCTTCCGCGCGTTGTTGTCGGGAAAAAACCGTAGCAATGAAAAATGGACTTGGCAGAACAGCCGTGATCCGCTAATCATACCTTGTCTTCCCCCATCGCGAGCGGCGTCCGACATACTTTCTTAAGAAAGTCGCGGGCAATATCGTGGCAAGGGGTACGGGGCTCAGGCGCCCGATGGTTCGGACCGTAAAGTGGTCCACGCGCCTGACCAGATAAAGCACAAGACAAAATGCAAGGTTGAAGCCCGCTTCAATGCTGAAGGTCAACAGCGGCACCTGTGCAGACATTTATGACATTTCGCCGTCCCGCAAAGAACCGGACGGAGCGTAGAGAGAAGTCGCATCACATGAAAGATTTCAGGGGCATGAAACGGCAACGCAGCCGGAACCGCAAACCCTCTGGCAACCAGAACAATCCGAACCGGGCCTACGAATCGAACGGCCCGGAAGGGACAAAGGTGCGCGGTAACGCCCAGACGATTTACGAAAAGTACCAGCAGTTGGCGCGTGACGCCAACTCGTCCGGCGACCGCGTCCTTGCCGAAAACCACTTACAGCACGCTGAGCACTATTTCCGCCTGATCCGTCAGATGCAACCCACGCGTCCGGTTTCGGAATTCGTGCAGCGCGACCCGTTCTCCAACGGCTACGACGACTTCGATGATGATGTCGAAGTCGCCGAAACGGCGGAAACCGAAGCTGAAGCCGCTATTCCGGGTGAAGGCGACCAGCCGGCGATCGAGGATCGTGAGCCGCGCGAAAACGGCCGCAACCGCGACCGCTTCGACCGCAATGACCGTAACCGCGACCGTGATCGTAACCGCGATCGCAATCGCGATCGGGAAAATGGAGGAAACCGCGACAATGGCCGTGGTGACCGCCAGCCCTATGAAGCCCGCGAACCGCGCGTCTTCGAGCCGCGGGGTGAAGGTCGCAGCGAAGGCGAAGAGACTCTGGGTGAATTCGAAGGTGGCCGCCGCGAAAGCCGCCGCGAGCGCTACGAGCGCCGCCGCCAGCAGCGCCTGAGCGAGCAGGAGCAAAACCTGAACGCGCCTCAGGCGCCGGCCAGCAGCGGCTTTATCGCCTCGACCGAGCCGCTGGGCGCCCCTGCCTCACGTCCCGCCCCGCAGCCGGAAGCTGCTGAACAGCCGGCCATCCGCGATGATCTGCCAGCCTTCCTGCGCACGCCCGCGCCTGTAGCTGCGACGGTCGCGGAGGAAGCGCCTGCCGAGGAAGTCGTCAAGCCGAAGCGTGGCCGCCCAAAGCGCAAGATCGAAGCGGCGACCGAAGAAGCTTAAAAACAAACCCTCCGGCCAAACCGGAGGGTTTTTTCTTGTTCCCTCTCCCCGTTTACGGGGAGAGGGGTTGGGGTGAGGGGCAAACGGACACGACACCGCACGCGGAAAGAATTTCTGCCCCTCATCCGGTCCTACGGACCACCTTCTCCCCGCACGCGG
>CAMLPZ010000068.1 GCA_946482045.1 uncultured Asticcacaulis sp. | reverse complement strand
CGGACCAACTGGTGCTCAATGACTTTTCGCTGCACGTCCGTCCAGGCGAAACGGTCGCCCTGGTCGGGCCATCGGGGGCAGGGAAGTCGACCGTCTTCAAGCTCCTGCTGCGCTATTATGACTTTGAAAGCGGCGTGATTACGCTTGATGGCGTCGATATCCGTAAGGCCGATCCCAAGGCGGTGCGCGACCGCCTGTCACTGGTGGCGCAGGATACGGCGTTGTTCTCGGGTTCACCAGAGGACAATATCCGCTTTGGCCGCGAGGATGCTTCGGATACGGAAATCCGTCTGGCCGCCGCCAAGGCACAGGCGCTCCAGTTCATCGAGGCCCTGCCGGAAGGCTTCAAGCAGCCCTTGGGCGAGCGCGCCAAATCGCTGTCGGGCGGCCAGAAGCAGCGCCTGTCGATTGCCCGTGCCCTGGTGCGGGATTCAGCCGTGCTATTGTTGGACGAGGCGACCTCGGCGCTCGACGCCGAGAATGAACGGCTGGTCCAGGCGGCGTTGAACGAGGCCATGCGTGAGCGTACGACCCTGGTCATCGCCCACCGGCTGGCGACCGTGCTCAAGGCCGATCGCATCGTCGTCATGGATGGCGGCCGTGTGGTTGACAGCGGCACGCATGCTGAACTTATAGCGCGTGATGGCCTCTATCAACGGCTGGCGTCGTTGCAGTTTGAGAGCTAATTCTTTATTTCCCGTTTAAGGGGGATAGCGCCAGCGAAAGTATAGCTTTCGCCAGCGATGGGTGGTCCGAAGGGCCGGATGAGGGGCAAAAACTGCTTCCGCGCGCGCTTCTTCTGCCATAATGCCCCTCACCCTAACCCTCTCCCCGCAAGCGGGGAGAGGGGACGCTGACTGGCGCGCTTGATGTATAAGGGTTACATTGGCGCGGTCGGAGTTGCGCCATGCCCTATGCCTTGCCGCCACTGTTAGAAGCCATCGTCGCCAATGACGATGAAGCCGTTGCGCGTCTGCTTTGCGATCAGCCGGGAATGGTGAACCTGACGGTCGGCGACGAAGTCTTCGTCGAGGGCATCGTCCATCAGCTCTGCACGGGCGACACCGCCTTACACGTGGCGGCGGCGGGGTTTCGCGCCAGCATGGCGGCGCAACTGCTGACCGCTGGAGCCAATGTCAGCGAACGCAACCGACGCGGGGCGCAGGCACTGCACTATGGAGCAGACACCAACCGCCACGCGCCCGACGCCCAGGCCGCGACGATTACGGTTCTTTTGAAAGCCGGAGCGAACCCTAGTGCGCTCGACAAAAGCGGGACGGCGCCATTGCATCGTGCCGTGCGGACGCGCGGCAGCGCTGCTGTCCAACGCCTGCTGGACGGCGGCGCCGATCCAATCCTCAAGAATGGCAGCGGATCGACGCCCCTGCATCTGGCTTTACGCACAACGGGGCGAGGCGGTACCGGCTCGCCGGAAGCCGAGACACAGCAAGCCGAAATCATCCAACTGCTCTTGCAGGCCGGCGCCAATCCCGATGCGCGCGACGCCAAAGGCGTTACGCCGCGCGATCTCGGTCTTTAGCCGGCGAATAGCCCGGTTGGCAGACCGGTATGGCCGCGCAGCAAGGCTTTTGGAACTTCAAACAGCGTCCCGGCCTGCGGATCGTCGGCGCCGACCGGCGGCTGAGCGGCGGTCGTGACGAACATGCGGTCGAGGTTTGGCCCTGCAAACGTCATGCTGGTTGACTGTTTCGCCGGGATGGGAATGACGAAGTCGGTCGTGCCGTCGGCCTTGAAACGCGTTACCCGTCCGCCATTGTAGTGCGAGATCCAGATGCCGCCCTGGGCGTCGGTAGTTACGCCATCGGGCAGGCCGACGCCCGGTCCGAATTTCGTGAAAACCAGTTTGTTAGACAAAGATCCGTCAGCGGCGACATCGAACTGGTACGAAATCCCTTCCGAGGTTTCGTTGTGGTACATGCGCGTACCGTCGGCATTGAAGCCCGGACCGTTGGTGCAGAGATAGGGCGCGTCAACCTTGTGCAGGCTCAGGTCCGCATCGATGCGATAAAGCGCGGCTGTTTTTTTGTTGAACGGCATGTGCATGGTGCCGGTCCACAGGCGGCCGTGAGGATCGACCTTGGCGTCGTTCAAGCGATTGTCGGTCTGGTCGGCCTCGATCTCGAACAGCGGTGTCAGTTTGAACGGATCGAGTGTCAGGGCGTGCACGGTGCGCAGGATACCAACCAGGAAGCCGCCGGATTTGCGCAGGACGATCCAATCGATCAAGTCTGGCATGTCCCAGCTTTTGACGCCGAACGAATCGCCGCCTTCAAGCGTCACGCCGATACCGAGTGCATTGAGCTTCTTGCCGCGGATATCGACCCAGTAGAGCGTGCTGTCGCGCGCGGACCACAGCGGGCCTTCGCCAAGGATGGCGCCCGATTTGGAGCGCGCAATGGGCGCTTCATCGGCGTGAGCGGCAAAAGGCGTGGTGGCCATGGCGGCCATGGCGGCCAGCCCGGCGCCGATGGCGGTGCGGCGTGTGAGTGTCATGACTGTCTCCCTCGGTTATTTTTGCGGGGAGTGTGCCTCACCTGGCGAGGGTGTCAATCGGAATGGTGGTATGGCAAACCGGGCGTTACTTTGCCAGTTTCAGCTTTTCGAGAAGCTGCGGATAGATTTCCGGATTGCCGCAAATGATGTCGCCCGCGTTCATCGGCGAGTCGTCGCTGTCGATCGCGGTGATCTTGCCGCCCGCTTCCTGGATCATCAGGATGCCGGCCGCCATGTCCCACGGCTTCAGGCCCCGTTCCCAGTAACCGTCGAACTGGCCGGCGGCGACGTAGGCGAGGTCGAGCGAGCAGGCGCCGTTGCGGCGAATGCCGGCGGTGCGCTGCATGACCTGGTGCAGTTCCTTGAGCGCCTGGGCATGGCCGGACTTGCCGACGAAGGGGAGGCCGGTGCCGATCAGGCTTTCGTCGAACTGCTTGCGTTGCGAGACGCGCAGACGGCGGTCGTTCTGATAGGCGCCCTTGCCCTTTTCCGTCCAGTAGAGGTCGTTGAGGATCGGGTTGAAGGTGACGCCGGCGACGATTTCACCATCGCGCTCTAGGGCGACTGTACAGGCAAAATGCGGGATGCCGTGCATGAAGTTGGTCGTGCCGTCGATCGGATCGACGATCCAACGGTGCGTGCGGTCGGTGCCTTCGACAATGCCCTGTTCTTCCCCCAGGAAGCCGTAGCCCGGACGGACGCGCATCAGTTCCTCGAACAGGGCGGCCTCGACGCGTTTGTCGGCGGCGGTAACGAAGTCGCCCGGCCCTTTCTTGGACACCTGAAGCTCGGTGACCTCGCCGAAGTCGCGCGAGATGCCCTTGCAGGCCTTGCGCACGGCGCCGACCATGACCTGGATGAGCGAGGATTGAAGAACCGTCATGAGGGTGTGTCCGTATCGGGCGCCTGAGGCGCACTACCAAAAAGAGTCAAACCTGGGCGAAGAAGCGCTTCGAGCCCAGGTTTGTCGTCACTGAAATCAACGCACATCTCAGGGATGCGCGAAGGCATTAATCCGCGCGCTTCATGTATTCGCCGGTCTCGGTCGAGACGACGATGCGCTCACCCACGCCCATGAAAGGCGGGATCATGACACGCATGCCGTTGGAGGCCTTGGCGGGCTTATAGGAGGACGAGGCGGTCTGGCCCTTGATGGTCGGCTCGGTTTCGACGACTTCGAGGACGACGGTGTCGGGCAGGCTCATGCCGATCGGCTTTTCGTCGTGCGATTCGATGACGACGATCATGCCGTCGTGCAGGAAGCGGACCTGGTCTTCGCCGACCCATTCCTTGGACAGGCTGATCTGTTCGTAGTTTTCCTGATCCATGAACACCAGCATGTCGCCGTCCTCATAGAGGAAGGAGTGGTCGCGCTGTTCCAGCACGGCGCGCTCGACCGTATCGTCCGAACGGAAGCGCTCGTTGAGCTTGGTGCCGGTGACCAGGTTCTTCATTTCGACCTGGGCGAAGGCGCCGCCCTTGCCCGGCTTGACATGCTCGGTCTTCACAACCGCCCACAGGCCGTTCTGATACTCCAGGATCATGCCCGGCTTGATGGTGTTGGCGTTGATTTTCATGGATTCAACTTGTCAAAGAAGGAGGTAAGTTGGCCGCGTTACTACTGGTTACGCGTCCGGAAGGCAAGGGGACTTTGCGGCTGAGAGGTTAACGCCTATAGTCGGCGGCAAGGGGAGGCATTGATGCGATCATTTCCTATAATCTCTGCGCTGACGCTGTTGGGTTTAAGCGCCTGTTCGCAGCAATCGGACGTGCCGGACGGTTCGGCCAGCGCAGTGGCCGATGTGTCGGCAGCCGCCAAGGCCGACGGCAAGCCATCCGGCAAGGCCGCTGAATCCGTTAGTGTGAACAGAATGGATTGCCTTGCGCCGGTCCATATCGGCGACAGCTATCAGTCGCTGGCTGTGGCGTATGGCAACAACGCGCAATTGGGGATGGTTCCTGGGGCGGAAGGTACCGAAAGCCGGGGGCTGCTGCTCTACGCCATGGTGCCGGCGCGCAAGGTTTATGTCACCTTCTGGGATGCTGCCATGCGCCATGTTTCGCGCATCGAGCCGGCGGACGGGGCCGTCGCTTGGACCGGCCCCGAAGGCATCCATGTCGGTTCGACGCTCGACTATATCGAGAAGGTCAACGGCAAGCCCTTTACCATCAGCGGTTTTGGCTGGGACTACGGGGGGTACGCCGCCGACTTCAAGGGCGGGCGGCTGGAGTCTCTAAGCGGTGGCTGTTCGATCTCCCTGCGTTTTGACAGCGACAGCCTGCCCGAAGGCGTCAGCGGCGACGGCGTGATGGTCGAATCGAACGATCCGCGCCTGAAGGACGCCAAGGTAAAGGTCGTTGAAATGTCGTTCGGCTGGCCGCTGCCGGCCGGGGTCACGCCTGCGGAATAGGAACAGATCATGCGGAACCTTCGCCTGCTGGGCTTAAGCGTCGTATCGCTCCTGGTCCTGGCCTCGTGTACAGAGCCGCAATCGACGCAGGACCAGACGGATGCGTCGAGCGAAGCCGCGCCCGAGCCGCGGGTCTCGGACCAGCCGCTCTCCTGCACCTATCCGGTCAAGCCCGACGCCACAGCCGAGAGCCTGATGGTCGAGTACGGCGACCGCGCGGTGACGGGCATGCTCAGCATGCCCGACAATACGGTGGTCGACGGCGTGGTGCTTTTCCGCGACAAGCCGGACGAGCGCATCGAGGTCATCTTCCGCGACAAGGAGATGACGAAGGTGGCCGAGGTGCGTCTGGGCCAAGACGCGACGGCCTGGCACGGTCCAGCAGGCGTTCGCAAAGGCGCGACGCTTGCCGAGGTTCAGGCGGCTAATGGGTCCTTCCTAATGTCGGGCTTCCGCTTTGACTGGGGCGGCGAGGTCATCGACTGGCATGGCGGCAAGCTGGAAACGCTGGATGGCGGATGCACGCTGAAACTGCGGCTGCAACTGCCGGCCGGAGCAAAGGCGTCATCGGACGACGAGATAGAGTCAAATGACGAGCTGTTGAGCGGGCTTGATCCGGCCGTAGCCGACATGGCGATCGTGTGGAGGAAGAAGGGTTTGTTCGGCAACTAACCCTCCTCCCTGTCGCGTAGCGATGGGGAGGTGTCAGCGAGCGAAGCGAAGGTGACGGAGGGGGGCGGCGCAGGTGGCGGGCCCCACCACCGCTGCGCTTCGCTGGCGGTCCCCCTCCCCATGCCTCCGGCACAGGGAGGAGAATTAAGAAATCGCCTTCAGTAGAGCCTTAACGCCTTCGGCCGGTCCTTGCGGATGGTTCCAGACCGCGCCCGAGACGGCGATAAAGTCCGCCCCGGCCTTTGCGATGTCTGCGGCGTTTTCAGCGGTAATCCCGCCAATGGCGACGCATGGCGTTTCCATCGTTTCCTGCCAGATCGACAGGGTCTCAAGTTCCGCCATGTGCTCGACCGTCTTGGTCGACGTCGGATAGAAGGCGCCAAACGCCACATAGTCGGCGCCGGCCTCGGCGGCGTCCATGGCCAGGTGGCGGCTGTTGTGGCAAGTGACGCCGATCATGGCGCTGGCGCCTAGGATACGGCGGGCGTCACGGTACGCCATGTCGGATTGGCCGACATGGACACCGTCGAGTCTCAATTCCTTCGCCAGCTCAACAAAGTCGTTCATCAGCACAGCGGTGCCATGGCGGTGTGCGATGGGCGTCAGCACCTTCGCGACCGCGCGGATATCATCGGGCGATGTGTCCTTCAACCGAATCTGCAGCGCGGCGACCTCGCCGGCTGATAACGCGGCATCGAGGTCGCGCGCGAACCTTTCGGCGTCGAGGATCTGCGGCGGCGTGATGAGGTAGAGGCGGCAGTCGTGGGCATTCAGGGACATGATGCCGGAGTGCCTTATGCGCGCAGGCGGGTCAAGCAAAACCGATCCCAACACATGCTCATTGAATCTTATGTCAAATTTACCCTGACGGGGTGGGTTCACATTGTTTTGTCGTAACGTGAACGCCTAAATTCTGACGATCTGATCGCCGAAGATGCGTCGGAGACAAAGGAGAAATACCCATGACCATGACCAAAACGAAGTGGGCGGCTGGGGCGGCCATGGCTTTGGTAGTTGCAGCCGGATCGGCGGTACCTGCCATGGCGCAGGATACGGACTATGACGGCTACTGCTACACCAAGCAAAACAACGCCAAGACGACCGGCACAGTCGTCGGCGCGGTTGCCGGTGGCGCCCTGGGCAGCCAGGTTTCCAAGAACGAGCGCGGTCTCGGCGCGGTCGCGGGCGCCGTTATCGGTGGTGTCGTCGGGCGAAACATCGGCAAGAACAGCGTCAAGTGCCTGAATGGCGAGTACTATTCCTATCAGAACGGCTATTACTCGCCAGCTTCGGCGCCGGAGGGCTATGACGTCGCCTATTTCCGCGAGCGCCCGAACTCGAGCACCTACACGACGACCTATTACGATCGCGAGGCGCGTTCAACCTCGCCCTATGACCGCTACGCCTATAACAGCAGTTACAACAACAATAGCAGCAGCTATGGCCAGAGCGGCTACAACAGCAACCGCTATAGTTCAACCACCTACCGCACTGAAGGCTTCCGTGACGAACGCGGCACCTGGCGCGAAGGCCGGCCGGTCGCCTTTGGCTGGAAGGACGAAAACGGCCGCTGGCATGAAGGCTCGGTGCAGGCCTATGGCTATCGCGACAGTAATGGCCGCTGGCGCGAAACCAGCTCGGCCACGGCCTATAACAACGGCAACTAAGCCTTTGCCAAGCTACCTTTGAGAAAGCCCTCCGGTGCGACCGGGGGGCTTTTATCTGGTCGACGTGAGCATGAGGCGGCTGCAACACACTCTGTAACGATTCAGGGTGCAGGGTGCGTGCACCCTGCTGCGAATGACTTGCATTTGAATCGGGCATATGTTAGTTGATACGCATTCGCATTATCAAGTTCGTGGCTGTCAGGGTTTTACGTGTACGTCTGCAATTGTAACGCTATTCGCGAACGCCAGGTACATCAGGCTATTGCGTGCGGTGCGTCGACTCCCAAGGCTATTTTCGCGCATGCCGGATGCCAGGCCCAATGCGCCAAGTGTGTCTGCGAAATGCGCCAGATGATCGATGAAGCGCAGGTTGCCCTGAAGATGGCGGCTGAGTAATTCGCTGCTTGCGAATTATACCTATTTTCATTCGCATAAGTTTTTGTTTTATAGAATATTTTCCGCTTCACATGCCCGCGCGCGAGCGGTATGAGTCGGCCTGATTTTCTTTTCAGGAGGCCGTCATGAAGGGCAACCCCGACATCATCAAGCTGCTCAACAAGGTTTTGATCAATGAGCTGACGGCGGTGAACCAGTATTTCCTGCACGCCCGCATGCTGGAAAACTGGGGCCTCTATCACCTCGGCCGCATCGTCTATAAAGAGTCGATCGAGGAGATGAAGCACGCGGATCTGCTCATCAAGCGTATCCTGTTCCTCGATGGCCTGCCGAATCTCCAGGACCTGAATAAGCTGCGTATCGGTGAGACGGTCGCCGAAACGCTGGCGTCGGACCTCAATGTCGAAACCGGCGGCCACGCTCTGCTGGTCGATGGCGTCAAGTTCTGCGACGACCACAAGGACTATGTCAGCCGTGAACTGCTGCGTAAGATACTGGAAGACACCGAGCACCACATCGACTTCCTGGAAACCCAACTGAACCTGATCCGCCTGATGGGAGAGGCCAACTACATTCAGAGCGGCATGAAGGAAATCGAAGGCGAGGGGTAGATATTCTGCCCGCGCAGGCGGTTTTGATCGGGGGCTGACCGAAAAGCGCTTCACTCTTTTCGGAATGCGCTCTAACGTGCCGGGCGAAGTTTTCGTTTTTCGTCAACGAAAACAAATAATGCAGGCAGGGTATTGGGCGGTATCACGCGCAGACAGCTAAGCCTTGGTCTGGCCGCCGCCTTGCCGGCAGCCGGCTTGCTGGGCTGTGGCCGTAAACCGGAATCGCAGCAGGAGGGCACGCCGCAATGGGCCGTGTCCGGGCGGTGGCGCAATGACCTCGACAAGGGGCGTGACCCGTTCCGCCATCCGCTGGAAATGATCGATTTTTTCGAAATCCAGCCGCGCGATGTCGTGGTCGATATCTGGCCGGGCGCCGGCTATATGACCGACATCCTGGGGCCTTACCTGACCCGCGGAAAAGGCCGGTATATCGCGGCGCTGTTTCCGGCCACGGGTGGCGCCCAGAGTGCGACGGGCACGCTCACAGAAAAGTATCGCGAGCGCTTTTCCAGCAACAAGAAGCTTTACGGTGGTATCGAATTCAGCGAATTCGGACCGGAAAGCCAGGCGCTTATCGAAGCCGAGAGCGCGGATGTCGTCATGATGCTCTTGGTCGTGCACGACTTGATGGCGGCGGGCATCGCGGAAAAGGCCTTCACCGACGCCTTCGCCGCGCTCAAGCCGGGCGGCATATTGGCCATAGAACAGCACCGCGCCGATATCGGCAATGTCCAGGATCCGGGTGCGACCAACGGCTACGTCCAGGAACCGTTCGTCAAGCAACTGGCGTTCGAGGCCGGCTTTGCTTTTGACTCCGCCAGCGAGATCAACGCCAATCCAAAGGATGACAAGGATCATCCCTATGGAGTATGGACGTTACCTCCGCAACGTTTGACGTCGCCGCGCGGGCAGCCGCCAAACCCTGAGTTTGACGGCACTCTTTACGAATCGATTGGGGAAAGCGACCGTATGACGCTGAAGTTCAGGAAACCGCAATGAGCCGGATTGCAGCGCTGTCTCAGAGTGCCCCCCTTATGTCGATCCCTGAGTCGCAGGCGCCCGAAGGCGGCAACGGCGAATGGTATCGCGGTGCCGGTGGCCTGCGCCTGCGTCTCGGCTACTGGGAGCCGTCGGGCCGCCCGCGCGGTACCGTCTTCATAAGCCCTGGCCGCTCCGAACCGATTGAAAAGTATTATGAGGTCGTGCGTGACCTTTTGGCGCGCGATGTCTGCGTCGTCGTCCACGACTGGCGCGGGCAGGGGCTGTCGGCACGCCTGCTGCCGGACCGGCTGAAGTGCCATGCACGCGCAGCGGACGAATTCCTCGACGACTATCAGCGCCTGCTCGATTCGTTCGAGGACCGCGCGCCCAAGCCCTGGATCATGCTGGGCCATTCGATGGGCGGGGCGCTTAATATGGCCGCCCTGATCAAGGGCGAGAGCCGCATCGAAGGCGCGCTGTTCATCAATCCGATGCTGCGCGTCAAGACCGGCCGCCACGCCCTGTGGGCCGTGCATTTCCAGACCAACTGGCACGTTAATCACGGCCGCGGCACCGATTATGTGCCGGAGCTGTTCGACGATCCGTTCGAGCACACCTTTGAGAACGACGCCCTGACGCACGATGCGGCGCGCTACAATACCTGGCGCGAACAGCTGTTCGCCTGCCCGCACCTGGCCGTGGGCTCGCCGACCTGGGGCTGGCTGTCGTTCGCGCTCAAGCTGGGCGAGACCATCCTCAAGGACAAGAACAAGGTCGCCAAGAAGGTCAAGACGCCGGTGACCATCCTGTGTTCGGGTGACGACCACCTGATCGCCAAGCAGCCGTCCAAGGCGTTCGCCAAGAAGCTCGGCAAGGCGACCTATGTCGAAATCGCAGGCGCCGAGCATGAAATCCTGATCGAGGCCGAGGAATATCGCCGCGAAGCCTTTGCCGAGATTGACAAGCTGCTGGACTTCGTGGCCCCTCGTGGCGCGGTGCGGGCGCCGAGCCCGGCCAAGGTCCCAGTGGACGGTCTGGATGAAGTCGCCATGGCGGTGACGGATGCCCTGGCGCTGGACGATGAGCACCTGCCCGAGACGGAGCCTGGCCTGACGCCGGATGACGCCGAAAAGCGGGCCTGAGCGGGACTATTCAGCCGTGCCTGCGGTTGAACTATAAAAGTAAGGAACCCCACCACCACATCTCGTCGGTGCAAGCACCGCCTCGTGCGGTCCCCCTCCCCATGCCTTCGGCACAGGGAGGAGAAACGAGCACGTTCACTCCTCCCTGTCGCACAGCGATGGGGAGGGGGACCGTCTGCGGAGCAGATGGTGGTGGGGCACTTGCTTAGCTCGCCGCCGGGCGCAGATGCGTCAGGGCCTGGTCGATCAGTTCGCGTGAACCGGCCGCTATCACCTGTCCGGCTTCGGCGGGCACATCCTCGCCGCGCCAGTTGGTCACCATTCCGCCGGCGTTTTCGATCACCGGAATGATGGCTTCGATGTCCCACGGCTTCAGGCCGGTCTCCAAAGCGATGTCCATCGTGCCTTGCGCCACCATGGCGAAGGCGTAGGCGTCGCAGCCATAGCGCGCCAGCTTCACCGCCTTGCGCAGGGCATTATAGGCATCGGCTTCGATACCCGGGAACAGATAAGGATCTGTCGTGGCGATTACCGCGTCGCTCAGATTGATACACGAACGGACCTTAAGCGGTTTCTGGCCGTTGGGCGTGATGAGTTTCGATCCAAGCGGCGAGCCCAGGAAAACTTCCTTCAAAACCGGTTGAGCAATGACACCGAGGACCGGCCGGCCCAAATACCGTAGTCCGATCAGCGTCGTCCACAACGGCAGGCCAGATATGAAAGCCCGAGTGCCATCGACCGGATCGAGCACCCAGACGAAGTCGGCTCCCGTATTCTCCTCGCCATATTCCTCGCCGATAATGCCGTGATCAGGGAAATGCAGGTTGATCAGGGCGCGAATGGCGCGTTCGGCGCCCTTGTCGGCTTCTGTGACCGGATCGAAGCTGGACAGATGGGCCAGTTTGTTGTCTTCGCCCAAGCCCAGCAGCCGAAAATGGGGCAGGGCGGCCTTGGCGGCGGCGGCGGCAAGGTCAAGCGCGAAGGCTTCGAGGCGGGCATAGTCGGGCTGCAAAATCATAAGACCCGCATACCGTCTCACGGCATGCGGGTCTATACGAAATCGGTGGCGTGCGCCAGCGGTGGTAATCCCGCGAGCCCGCCGGCGCTTGCCAACTTTTTGCTTGTCGCGCTTTCTAATCCAAAAACCGCTTCACACTTTTTGGAAAGCGCTTGGCCTTAGGCGGCTTGCTCGCTATCGCCGTTCAGCGACTTGGCGAGGTCGAGCAGGCGGCGGCGCGGACGCTCCGACAGGCGATAATAGGCCTGGATGAGGTCGAGCGTCTCCTTGCGCGAAAACACTTCGATGCCTTCATTCTGGACGGCGGCGACTTCGGTCTTGTCGTCGGTCAGGCCGTCGTAGAAATAGTTGATCGGGGTTTCCAGCGCCTTGGCCAGTTGGAAGAGACGGGCGGCCGAGATGCGGTTCGCGCCGCATTCGTACTTCTGGATCTGCTGGAAGCGGATGCCGACGGCCAAGGCCAGCTGCTGCTGGGTCAAGCCCAGGAGGCGGCGGCGGCGGCGCAGGCGTTTACCGAGGTGCAGGTCGATGTCAGTGGCCATGGTGTTCAAAACCCCTTGTTCGTGTGTCGCGGGCGTCTCGTTGTGAGACGGCTCGCCTCTCAGGTTTCAAACGCCGTGCCAAAGGCGTTCTCATAACGGGGCTATGCACTTCTCCGGTGAATTGTGACCAGAGGCGGGCGCACACCACCTCCTGAAAGAACAAAGATATTCAAACACATATAGGATGTTGGAAGTCTGACGGCTCGCTTCAACCCCTGTTCATCTACCTAAACCGAGATGAACGAAAAAGGCGCCGGTTGTGCCAGCGCCTTCTCGAAGGAATCCTGTTCTGAACCGGATCAAAGACCGCTGATGTTCTCTGCGCTGAAGGCGCTTTGCAGGCGCTGCAACTGGCTGATCACCGGGTTGATCGCGGTTTCGGGCTCAGCGTCGACGAACATGCGCTTGTCCATGTGCGAAATGCGCTCATAGAGGCGGTTGGAGCGGTCAAGCAGGCTCAGCAAGCCGCCTGGCAGGGTATGGGTATTGTCGGCTGCCTCGGCGCTCAAAGGGGAGATGCGGTACTTTTCGTCGCAGGCGTCCGAAGCGTCCATATCCCCCTCGCGCACGGCGCGCTGGACCAGCAGCCACGAGGCGATCTGCATCAGGCGGGTCGTCAGGCGCATGCTTTCACCGGCATAGACCAGCGCATCTTCGCGGCTCAACAGGCGCGAATCGCGGCGGCCGTCGCCATCGAGGTACGAGGCCGTCTCTTCGACCAGGGCCATGCCTTCCTTGAACGTGCGGTCGAACAGGTCGCTGGAGGCAAAGTCACGCACAATATGGGTACGCGAGGTCTGGGGTGAGGCGGAACTGTCGGACATACTTAAGGAGCCTTATGCTGAAATCGTGTCGGCGCGGTCGTCATTCTGACCCCGCGCGTCCCATAATCCATGGGAAAGGGCGGTGTGTCATCGGTCGGACCTGTCCGGAACTCCGTGCAACGGCCATGCCACCCAATTGGCCGCAGCCTGCGCCAGACAGGGTTAGTAATCCTTAACTTCCCTTAAAAGAGAATAAAGCGTCGGCCGCCGAGCGGCGATTTTTTTTGCGTTCGACGGCGTCGCGGGCGCGGCGGATTTCGCCTTCGAGCAGTGCTATACGCTCTTCCAGGTCCTCGACGCTGTACGGGTCGAGATCCTCACGCATAAGGCCGCTCAGGGCAGCCGCGCCCTTGGCCGGCGTTTGCAGGGACATCGGCAGTTCATCGTCAATCATGAGCAACCCTTTCTCCCGTCAGGAGTCAATCACGCTGGACATTCCGGCCCGTTCCGGCCATTCGTCCTTAACCTTATGAAACGCCTCTTGCGCGAAGAAATCAAGGAAAACGAATCACCATGAAAGCCGTTCTCATCACCGGCAGCGGTGAAGCGCCGGCCGATCTGGCACTCGGCGATGTGCCAAAACCGGAATTGGAACCAGGTTTTGCCCTGGTCCGCACGCGCTTTGCCGGCGTTAACCGGCCCGATATCCTGCAAAGGCGCGGGCTCTATCCGCCACCGCCGGGGGCATCTCCCATACTGGGGCTTGAGGTATCGGGAACGATCGAGGCCATTCATCCGTCTACCCCCTATGGAGCGGTGTGGAAGGTCGGCGACGAGGTTTGCGCCCTGGTCAATGGCGGCGGCTATGCGGAATATGTCGCGGTCGATATCCGTCACCTGCTGCCGGTGCCGAAGGGGCTGGGTTTGGAGGCTGCCGGGGCGCTGCCGGAAACCGTTCTGACCGTCTATGCCAATCTGATGGAACACGGCGCACTGAAGGCGGGTGAGACCGTGCTGGTCCACGGCGCCAATTCCGGCATCGGATCGATGACGGTCCAGATGGGCAAGGCGTTTGGTGCAAAAGTGATTGCGACAGCGCGCGGCGCGGACAAATGCGCCTTTGCCAAATCCTTGGGCGCCGACCTGGTCATCGATACCGAGGCCGGGGACTTTGTTGGGCCCGTGAAAGAATCCGGCGGCGTCGATGTGGTGCTCGACATCATCGCCGGCGACTTTGCGCCTAAGAACCTTTTGTGCTTGAACCCCAAGGGGCGGATCGTCCAAGTCGGCACCAGCCGCAATGCCGAGGTTCAGATCGACCTGCGCCGTATCATGCAGAAACAGGCCATACTGACCGGCTCGATGCTCAGGCCGCGCTCGAGCGATGAAAAGGCGCGTTTGAGCGACGCCGTGCGCGAGCGGGTCTGGCCCTTGGTTGAAGCTGGGCGCATCAAACCCATCGTCGACAGGGTGTTCGACTTTGCTGAAGTCGCGGCGGCCCATGCCTACATGGACTCTGGCACTCACAAGGGGAAGGTCATTCTCAGATTTTGAACACAGTTCAAACTCCCTTGATGGGCAGCATGGCTTGTGGTATTAATTGAACGCAGTTCAAATTGGGATGCAAATGAACCTGTCGCGCCTTGTTGCTGTGTCTTCCGGCCTTCTGGCGGTTGCGGCCGCCGGCGTCGCTTTCCATGCATCGCGGCACCTGCGCCATCGCCATTTGCATCCGCCCAGGACGCCACGGCCTTTGCCGTTGAGAACGGCTGCCTGACCTGGCTGCGTGAAGGCGGGAAGATCGAAGACTATGTCGGCAGCCGCGCCCGCACGATGCAGGAGGCAGGCATGCCGGTGCAGAAAATCTACGGTCGCGGCCGGGTAACGGTGCGCGAGGATGGCCACGGTGGCTGCCATGTCCGTGCCGAACGCGGCGACGGCGCCAAGCTGCGTGATACGGTCATCAATAGCCTGGCTTCGGCGGGGATGCGCACCGAGGCATTTGCCGACTATGCGCCGCATTTGAAGGGCCGCGACTGGTCCTTCGTCCAGGAAAGCCACTGCTTCCGTATGTACGGCAAGGTCTATGTCGTGCTGATCTCCAGCTCAGCCAACCGGACGCGCACGCCTTTACAGGTGACCATCCTGCCCGACAGCGATGGCGCGGCGGCGAAGAGGGGGCTGTGCCTGGCTTAAGTTGTTGTGATTCCTTTCCCTCTTTCCTTCCGTTACAAATCATCCTATACCATGGCCAACCCCGCGCCCGGCTGCAAAAGCCGGGCGTAGCCATTTCTGGGCCGCCACACGCGGCTCCAAAACCAAGGATAGACACCATGTCAGACATCCTGATGCCCAAGGCCACCGCCGTGTGGCTGGTCGACAATACGAGCCTGAGCTTCGAGCAGATCGCCGACTTCTGCGGCCTGCACTTGCTGGAAGTCAAAGGCATCGCCGACGGCGAAGTGGCGCGCGACATCCGCGGCGCCGACCCGATCGCCAATGGCCAGCTGACCCGCGAAGAACTCGACAAGGCCGAAGCCAAACCGACCTATCGCATGGCCGCGCAAAAGAGCCGTCATGCCGAGCTGTTGAAGCCGACTAAGAAGGCGCCGCGCTATACGCCTGTGTCGCGCCGCCAGGACCGCCCCGACGCCATCGCCTGGTTCGTCAAGAACCACCCCGAAGTCACCGACGCGCAGATCTCGAAGCTGCTGGGGACGACCAAGTCGACCATCGAACAGGTCCGTTCGCGCGGCCACTGGAACACCGCCAACATCAAGCCGGTCGACCCGGTAACGCTGGGCCTGGTGTCGCAGATCGAACTCGACGGCGTGGTCCGAAAGGCCGCTGAAGCCAAACGCAAGCAAGCCGAAAAGCTGGGCATCCCGCTGGATGATCCGTCGCTGAAGCCGGCACAAACGCCGCAACCGGCGTTCGAGGAAGAAGACGACAACCCCTATGCGCGCAAGGGCGAGCTGTCGGCCGAAGACGTCTTCGGTGGCGGCGCCTTTACCAATCGCGAAGAGGAAGACGAGGACTGATCCTCGTTCCGAAAAAAATAAAAGAGGGCCCGCCGGTTTCGCCGGCGGGCCTTTTAGTTTGGGGTCTGGGTCTCAGGGGA
>CAMLPZ010000067.1 GCA_946482045.1 uncultured Asticcacaulis sp. | reverse complement strand
CGACGGGTTCGACGGGCTGGCCGTCGGCCGCCACGACCGTCATTTTCAGTCCGGGGATGCGCACATCGAAGATCGTCATGGCCGAGGCATTGATAAAGCGAAGGCGCACACGCTCGCCCGGCTTGAAAAGGCCCGTCCAGTTCTGGTCATTGCTGAGACCATTGACCAGGAAGTGATAGCCGTTCACGTCCGCCAGGTCGGTCGGGAGCATTCGCATCTTTCCCCACGCCGCCGCGTCCTTGACCGCCTTGCCGAATCCCTTGTCGCCCACGTCGCGGAAAAAGTCTCCAACAGTGCGGCGGTGGGTCTGGTAGTAGTCCGACGACTTCTTCAGGTTCTTCAGGATGTCGCCGGCGTCCTCCTTGGAAAAGTCCGACAGCAGGACGACGTAGTCGCGATCGGCTTTGACGGGATCGGCTGCGGCCGGTTCGATGACCAGGCCGGCATAGAGACCGTCCTGCTCCTGGGTTGTGGTGTGCGAATGATACCAATAGGTGCCCGCTTGCCTGATCGGGAACCGGTAGGTGAAGGTCTGGCCCGGGCGAATGGACTCAAAGCCGTTGAAGCCCGGAATACCGTCCATATTCCCGGGCAGAATCAGGCCGTGCCAGTGAATGGATGTGTCTTCCCGCAGCTTGTTGGTGACGTGGATGACGGCTTCGTCGCCCTCCTTGAAACGGAGGACGGGACCGGGAATGGAGCCATTCACGGTTATTTTCTTGAGCGGCTGGCCGGTGATCCGGACGTCCTGGCGATCGATGGTGAGATTATATTCTCGGGTTTCGGCAAATGCGGCATAAGGCAGTAAAGCCAGCGCCGACACGCCGAACACCCAGCTGGACAGGTATTTCATAGCGTTGATCCAATTGGCGGACAGGATTAGGCGTGCGCGGACAGGCGCGCATGCCGGGTGTCAGGCGATGGACTCAGGCTCGAGGTGGTCGTTTCAAAGTGTCGGCAAGATAGGCCGGCAGGATGTCTTGCGCCGGCTCTGGCGCGACGGCCCGGCCGTGGAAAACAAGCTCGAAAGCCTCCGAAAACAGGGCGGCCGGGGTGGCCGGGCAGTGGCTCAATGGGCATTTGCACCCGACATCGCAGCAGTCGCCACCTTCGTCATGTGTCGTGGCGTCTTCAGCCGCCGCGGCAGCCATGGCCTTGGCGCAGTCTTCGTCCATGGCACTCATGTCCATGTGGTGCGCGGCGACTTCGGTCGCGGGAGGCTGGGTCATGGCGTGAGCGTGCAGGGGGGATGATATCGTCACGAAGACGAAAATCAGTCCCATCAGCAGTCTTGTTAAAACCTTTGCCATGCCAGGCCCATATCGTGGATCGTATTAAAATCATATAGGAAGAGTTGCCGCAGTTGGCGAGAGGCGGAGCCTCACCTGTAATCACGGTCTTAGATCGGAATGGGTTTAGATGGAAACACCATTCCGATCTAAGCTATTGCTTTGGGGCGATATTTTGGCGAGAACCGCTGACACTTTCGCCATATCGAACCAGAATATAGCCAGGATCACTTCGCCGTTTTGCCTCCGCCGAAGATATCGCATAAGGCGTCAATGATTTCCTTCGCGCCGTTGTTTGCCAAAGAGTAATAGATGGTCTGACCATCGCGACGCGTGTCGACCAATTCTTCGGCCCGCATCTTGGCGAGATGCTGCGACGTCGTCGACACAGACTGATCAAGGTATGAGGCCAGGTCGCTGACATTGGCCTCGCCATCGTAAAGGCGGCATAGAATCATCAGCCGGTGTTCACTGGCCATCAGTTTCAGAAGACGCGTGGCCTTTTTGACATTGGGCGTGAGATTTTCGATCTCGGCTTCGGCTTCAGTCATACTTCAGGTCTTTCCGCGCGTTCGCCGCGCATGACGACGTAGATGGCGGGTATCACCAGCACCGTCAACAGGGTCGAGGACAGAAGACCAAACAACAGCGAGATCGCTAAGCCCTGGAAAATCGGATCGGTGAGGATGACTGCCGCGCCGATCATCGCCGCCAGAGCCGTAAGCAGGATCGGCTTGAACCGCGTTGCACCGGCGTCGAGCAGGATTTCCTTGAGCGGGCGGTCATAGCTGCCATCGGCCAGCTTGCTGTGACGTATAAAGTCGACCAGCAGGATGGAATTGCGAACAATAATGCCGGCCAGGGCGATGAAGCCGATCATCGAGGTGGCGGTGAAGGGCGCCTGGAAGAGTATATGGCCGATGACAATCCCTATGAGGGTCAACGGCACCGGCGTCAGGATAACCAGGGGCAGTTTGAACGATTTGAACTGCGCGACAACCAGAACATAGATACCGAGCAATGCGATCCCGAAAGCTGCGCCCATGTCGCGGAAGGTCACCCAGGTAATCTCCCATTCGCCGTCCCATAAGACCGTCGGCTGGCGTTCGTCGGCAGGCTGACCGTTGAAACGAACGGCAGGCGGTGTGCGGCCTTTCCAGTCTGCCGCCGCGATAGCCTTGTTGACATCCAGGATGCCGTAGATGGGCGCTTCATACTGCCCGGCCAACTCCGCCATGACCATGTCCACATCGCGGCCATCCCTGCGGAACAGATGGGGGGAGGTGGTGTCACGGCTCACGCGCGCCACTTCGTCCAGGGATACCAGTCGCACGCCTTCGCTCGTTTGAGATGTTGCGACGGGCATCGCCATGAGCGACGGGCTCAGGGTCTTCTGCGACTGCGGCAGGCGCAGGGCGATCTCAAGGGGCGTGCGGCCGCCGCCACGGCTGGCATAGCCGAGGACCTGGCCGTTCATCAGCGCGTTCAGGCTGCCGTAAACCTGCCCATCCTGTACGTTCAACGCCTCAAGCCGGGTACGGTCCGCGACCACCTTTACGCGCGGAGCGGCGATACCGTAGGAATCATCGACATCGACGATGTAGGGAACGGACTTGAAGATGGCCTTGACCTTCTCGGCGACCGCGCGGCGCGTGGGAGCGTCCGGCCCATAGACCTCGGCCAGGAGGGTAGCCATAACCGGCGGCCCCGGCGGCGCTTCGACGACTTTCAGCACGCCGCCTGGCGGCAACGGGACTGCCTTCAGGCGCCGGCGCAGGTCGAGCGCAATGGCGTGGCTGGCGCGTGAACGGTCGTGCTTGGGTGTGAGTTGGACGTTGAGGTCGCCTTGTTCCGGATTGGTGCGGAAATAATAATGGCGCACCAGGCCATTGAAGTTGAAGGGCGCGGCGGTGCCTGCATAGGAGTCGATGGCCTCGACTTCGGCCAGGCCGGTGGCGATCTGGGCGGCTTGGTTCAATATGCGCTGGGTGGTCTCCAGCGACGTCCCTTCCGGCAGATCGGCAATGACCTGAAGTTCCGACTTGTTGTCGAACGGCAAAAGCTTGACCGTCACTGTCTTGGTGGCGAACATGGCGCAGGCCACCAAGGTAGCGAGGCCCACGACGGTCAGGAAACGGCCGGCGGTCTTGCGGTCCCTGATGACGGCCGACGCGACGCGGCGGTAGATGCGGCCGAAGAACCCTTCGTGATCATGTTCGCGGCCATGCGCCGGCAGCGCTTTGCGGGCAAAGCGGATCATCAGCCATGGCGCCAGCACTACGGCGACGAAAAACGAAAAGATCATGGCCGCCGAGGCATTGATTGGAATGGGCGCCATATAAGGCCCCATAAGCCCGGAGACGAACAGCATGGGCAGGAGCGCGGCGACCACTGTCAGAGTGGCGATGATGGTTGGATTTCCGACTTCAGCGACGGCATCGACAGTGGCCTGGACGCGGGAGCGGCCGTCGCTCATTGCCCAATGACGCGAGATGTTCTCGATCATGACGATGGCGTCATCGACCAGGATGCCGATGGAGAAGATCAGGGCGAACAGGCTGACGCGATTGATCGTGTAGCCCATCAGGTTTGAGGCAAACAGGGTCAAAAGGATCGTTGTCGGGATGACTACCGCCGTCACAGCCGCTTCTCGCCATCCGATGGCGAAACCGATCAAAACGACGATGGACACCGTGGCCAGACCCAGATGAAACAGCAGTTCATTGGCCTTTTCGTTGGCGCTTTCGCCGTAGTCGCGCATGACCGCGACATCGACACTTTCAGGAATGAGCGTTCCTTTCAGCGCCGCCAAACGGGTCAGGACGGCGTGCGACACGACCACGGCATTCGCGCCCTGGCGTTTGGCCAGCGCCAGTGAAACGGCAGGAACCTGACGCCATTCCCCGTTCTTGGCCTGGCTGTAGCGGAACACATGCGCCTGGTCTTCGCGAGGCGCTTCGACGACGTGCGCGACATCGCGGACGAGTACGTTTTGTCCGCCCACCGAAGGAACCGTGATCAGGCCGATGTCCTGCGCGGTCTGAAAACTTTGTCCGGCGGTCACAGCCAGAGCTTGGTTGTCATGGCGCAGGCGTCCCGCAGGAAAGCTGGAGTTGGCCGCCTTGACTGCGTTCATCAACGTGTCCAGCGACACGCCCCGCGCGCGCATCAGGGCTGCGTCCGGCTCTATGCGGATTTCGCGAGGGCGGCCGCCAACAATGAAGGTCAGGCCAACATTCTCTACCTTCATCAGCTCCGTCCGAAGCTTGGTGGCGAGGTCGTAAAGCGCCTGGTTGGTTAGCCGGTCTCCGGCACCGCGCCTGGGTGAGAGGGTGAGGACAAGGGCCGGGACATCATTGATGCCACGCACCTGTACCAGTGGTTCCGGAATTCCGGACGGCAAATGGAGGTAATTGGCGCGCAGTTTCTCATGAATGCGGACAGCGGCATTATCCGGGTCGGTACCGACGATAAAGCGGGCCGTCACCAGCACGCGGTCGTCGTCGATAAAACTGTAAACATGCTCAACGCCGGACACGCTTTTAACGATGGCTTCGAGCGGCTTGGCGATCAGCTCTGTTGCATCAGCGGCGCGCAGGCCGGGCGCCGCCACCGAAATATCGACCATCGGCACGCTAATCTGCGGTTCTTCCTCGCGTGGAATCGACACTACCGCCAGCAGGCCAACCATAATGGCAACGAGCAGAAACAGCGGTGTGAGTGGTGAATTCAGAGTGGCCCTGGTGAGGCGCCCGGAAATACCCAAGGTCTTGTCCGTCATTTGCCACCGCCATACGCCGCGACGCGATCGCCGTTATTCAGCCCGCCGATGACCTCTACATACCCGTTGTCATAAGGCGCCGTCTCGACCGTCGTTTCCAGAACGCTGCCGTTTCCTTGCGCCAGACGAACATAGTCAAGGCCATAACGGGTCTGGACGTAATCGCGCGGAAGCAGGATGGCCTGGCGGTGGCCGAGCCTGACATAGGCGGTAACACGCGCGCCGATCGGAAGGTCCTCAAGACCCGCGGGAGTCACGTCAGCGACGATTTGTCCTTGCGTGGCCGAGGGATAGATCTGGGTGATCGTGCCGGTCGTCGTCCGCTCTCCGGATGACAGGCGTACAGAATCGCCCGTTTTCAAAGCGCGGCCCTGGGCTTCCGGCAATTCAATGCGCACCAGGGGCTCGCCGGACGTAACGGTTGCCACAGACTGCCCCATCATCACGACGGCCCCTTTCGGCACCGGTACGCGCAGGATGCGTCCGTTGTCCGGACTGACGATCGCGCCTTCATTGCCGTAGGCGCCGCTGGCGGCGGCTTGGGCCCGGGCGGCGCGGATATTCGCTTCCGCCGCTTTGAAATCGGCTTCGGCCTGATCCAGGGCTGCCTGGGCATATATGCCTTTGTCGACCAGGGTCTTGACGCGATTATAGTGTGCCTTTGCCTGAACAGCCTGGGCCTCAGCGGCGGCAGCCTGAGCATTGTAGGCGCTGGTCTGCTGTCCGATCTTGCGATCCTCCACCCACCCGATCACCTGCCCCTTGCGGACCATCTCGCCTTCCCGTACCCGCAGGTCTGCCAGAATGCCCGACAAACGCGCCGTGGCTTCGGCGATCTTGTAGGTGGTATACATTCCCGGCACGGGTTTCAGGTCATCGACGTGGCGAAGCTCGACCCGTTGGGTGGGCCCCGATGCTCCGGATTTGGCTGCGGGAGGAGGCTCCTGGTGTCCGCACGCGGCCAAAGCGCCGGCTAAGACGAAAACGACGGGTAATCTGGACAACATAGGTCAACCTGTTTTCAGCGGACAGTCGGCAAGCCGCGCGACTTCCATGCGGCGATGCCTCCAGCCAGGTGATGTGTCACGGGAACGCCGGCGCGGCGGCAGGCTTCCAAAGCCTTGGCCGAGCGGACGCCGCCCGCGCAGTGCAGCACGACCGTCTTGCCTGTTGCGCAGGGCACGGCCGCGGGATCGAAGCACGACAGCGGTTGGGATATCGCGCCGGCAATGCGCTCGGCGCGGTGTTCATCCGGCTCCCGGACATCGACAAGCACCATATCTCCGCGTTTCAGGCCGGCATGTAATTGATCCGGATCAAGGTTCTGAACCTTGGAGGGGGATAGACCGAACATCGTATTCTCCGGTTGACAAGTTATTTTCGTATTTTAGAATATATGAAATTACAAAAGTAAGTCAAGGCCAAGTGGCCTGATCGAAAAGGAGGCGAACATGGCGGGTTCCGTCAAGCCGCGTATTGTGATTCTGGGAGCCGGCCTCGGCGGTTCGGTGGCGGCGTTCGAGCTTCATGAGGCCCTTGGTTCAAGGGCCGAGATCATCGTCGTTAACAGGGGCGACACCTATCACTTCGTCCCGTCAAACCCCTGGGTGGCCGTAAGTTGGCGCAAACGTGACGCCATCGAAGTCGACCTGAAGCCGGTCTTCAAGAAGAAGGGCATTCGCTTCTATACCGAAGGGGCTTCGCGCGTCGACCCGGCCGCCAACGTCGTGCATCTGAACAATGGCCACGAAATTCCTTATGATTATATGGTCATCGCCACCGGTCCGGAACTGGCGTTCGACGAAATTCCAGGACTTGGCCCGGAAGGTTTCACGTCTTCGGTTTGCCATATCGATCACGCCGAAGCGGCGGCAAAGGCCTTCGATGCCCTGGCCGCCGATCCGAAGCCGATCATTATTGGGGCTGTTCAAGGCGCGTCCTGTTTCGGACCGGCGTACGAGTTCGCCATGATCGCTGATACGGAACTGCGCAAGCGCAAGGTGCGAGACCGCGTGCCGATGACCTTCGTTACCTCAGAACCCTATATCGGCCACCTCGGTCTTGATGGGGTGGGCGACACCAAGGGCCTGCTGGAAAGCGAGATGCGCAACCGGCACATCAAGTGGATCATCAATGCCAAGGTAAGCAAGGTTGAAGCCGGCAGAATGTTCATCGAGGAACTGACGGAGGAGGGCGCGCACAAGGCGGACCATGAACTGGCATTTGGGTTTTCAATGATGCTGCCCGCCTTTCGTGGTGTTGAAGCCGTGCGCGGGATTGAAAACCTCACAAATCCGCGCGGGTTCATCCTGATCGACAAGCACCAGCGCAACCCGGTCTTTTCCAACGTGTATGCCCTGGGCGTGTGCGTCGCCATTCCGCCGATGGGTAAGACCGCGGTTCCTGTCGGCGTGCCTAAGACCGGCTTCATGATCGAATCCATGGTCACAGCCGTGACGCAGAATATCAAGGATGCGATCGAGGGCAAAAAACCAACGCACGAAGCAACCTGGAACGCCATATGCCTGGCCGACTTCGGTGACGGCGGCGTCGCCTTTTTCGCCCAGCCGCAGATTCCGCCGCGCAACATCAACTGGTCGGTATCCGGCAAGTGGGTGCACATGGCCAAGGTCGCCTTCGAAGGCTACTTCATTGGCAAGGTCAAGGCTGGCAAGTCGGAACTGTTTTTTGAGAAGATGGCGCTCGACCTGATTGGCGCGCACAAACTGAAAGAGGAGATATAGCAATGACTCTCGACAAGGCAGTCCTGGCATTTGCCGGGCTGGTGGTCCTGCTGGGACTGGCCCTCGGTTACGCCCTGACACCATGGTGGTACCTTCTGTCGGCTTTTGCCGGCGCTAACATGGTTCAGGCGGCATTCACCGGCTTCTGCCCGGCGGCGATGGTCTTCAAGGCGCTTGGCATCAAGCCAGGCAGCGCATTCAAGTAGGCTTGCATGTCCAAAAATTATCCCGAAATCACCGCGCGCATCTCGGTAGGCATTAAGGCCTTGCGCAAAGACATCCCTGACACCATGGCAGGTTTCTCCGCAATGGCGCAGGCTGCTACCAGGGACGGCGCTCTGGACAAGAAGACCAAGGAACTGATCGCGCTTGCGATCGGCGTGGCTAAGCAATGCGATGGTTGCATCGGCTTCCATACCGAGGCGCTCGTCCGGCTGGGAGCCAGTAAGGCTGAGGTGGAGGAATGTCTCGGCATGGCGGTCTATATGGGCGGCGGACCGTCGCTTATGTACGCTGCGGATGCACTGGAGGCTTTTGAGCAGTATAGTGCTTCGGCGTAGTTGACGGACAGGCGAAACGCTTTGAGAGAATGTAGATGCATGAATACGTAACAGCGTCGGGCGCCGCGAGGGGCCTCTTGTCATCACGTTGGCATCAAATTTGATTAATACTGTTAGCCGGCTGGAGTGTTGGATTGAGCGGGTGACGTAGTTAAAGTCTCGCGTATATGATCCCACCACGGAAAATTCATACCAAGGGTCAGGTTTAAGTCCTCCAGTGTGGACCGGACCTTGTTTATCGTCTTGTCTCCGATTCCCGGATGACGCCGCAGTCTCTTTTCCTGGGTGACGCAGAGATCACCCAGGTAATCCATGGATTCGTAAGCCAAAGCTTCCTGAACGCGCGGAGGCCAAGTTATTTCGGATAAGGGACGTGATAACAGATTGAGTAACGGCTTGTCAGGCGCTTCGTAAATCCCGGTCTCAACGAGTTCCACCTGGGTGCTCGAGGGATTTTCGAGCAGCCTCACCTTCAATAGCACATGTCCGTCCGCCGCACGTTCGCGCGCGACGACGGCGCATTTTAGCGTGATAACTCCATTACCCTTCAAGACTTCTGTCTGCATTTTCAGCTCCCATATCCAGGTCCGACTGCCAAGTTTGGCGTCGAGGCGCCTGGAGTTTACAGGCCGGAGCCCTTTGAGCTTTTGACCTCAATCAAATGCGAGATTTCGCATCTTGCGGTAAAATGTCGTTTTTAAACATGTTCTGGAGAGGGGAGCGAAAAATGTAGCCAGTCGCTGATCAGCCTGTGCGGCGTCACGTGATGGCTGATCAATATCAGGCCCTGGCCGGTGCGTTTCAGCCGCTGCTCCAGTCGGTCGACGACGAGGTCTTCGGTGGCTGGGTCCAGGCCTTCAGTCGGTTCATCGAGCAGCAGGATGGAAGCGTCGCGCAAGTAAGCACGCGCCAGTGACAGCCGTTTCCGCTCACCACCAGACAGGTTAAGCCCTCCATCGCCGATCCAGGTATCGAGCGCCTTGGGGAGCGCACGGATGCGCTGCGCCAGTCCAGCGTCGTCGAGTGCCTGCCACAGATCGTCGTCCGGGGCAGTGAGGTCGCCCATAAGCAGATTGTGACGCAACGTGCCGGTCAGCACTGCCGCGTTCTGCGGTGAAAGGGCGAAGTTGTCCGGCTCGAATGTGCCGCTTAAGTCGTCGTGCTGCCTTAAGCCCACGAGAGCTTCGGCCAGGGCGGTCTTGCCGCTGCCGGAGGCGCCGCCGATACCCAGCCGCAAACTTCTTTTCAGCACGACCTCCAGTCCCCGGTAGCGGAAGGCACCAGTAACTGGGGGAACTTGGTTCGCAGGCGTCCCCGGGGCGCGGTCATAGAGTTCGGCAATGCGGCCGTGGGCGGCGGCGATGTTGGCCTGTTGACCCAATGCTTTGATCAGCCCGCCCAGGCTTTCGAACCCCATGCTGGCTGCAAGCAAGCCAAGCGCTAGTCCCGGCAGATCGCCCTTAAAGCCGACCATGGCGATCAGGACCAGACACACACCGGTAAGCGCAGTGGTGGCGGCCGCCGACACGGCTTCACGGGATAATGTGCCGGTCTTGGCAATCAGCAGCTGATCCTCAAGCTTTTGAAGTTCCGTCAGAAAGCTCAAGTTCGGATCAGAGGTGCGGACATCTGGCAGAAGGGTCATCAGTTCGTGACAACGCTGACGGGCATCGCCCAGCAATCGGGCTTCACTGCTTTCGGGCAGGCTACGATGGATATAGCGGCTGGCGGAAACGCTTAAGGCCATGAAGAAAAGAAGGATCAGTGCGGCCCACAGGTTATTCAGTGCCGCCAGGGAAATGGCGGTCAGCATGCCGGCGATGGCGGCGGGCAGGGCACTTTGCATGACGAGGGCGTTTTCCAGCGTCGCGACATCCGCTACGAAGCGGCTCGCGGTTTCACCGGTTGATAGCCGCAGGGAGTGTTCCGGGGGGGCGTTGACGATACGCCTGAACAGAGCGGGCCTTAGCCGGGCCATTGCGCGCAGTGCCACGCTGTGGCCGGTGTAGCGTTCGCCATAGCGCAACAGGGTGCGGGCGATCGCCAGAGTCCGGATTAGAGCGCTGGGCAGCAGGTAGTTGAAACCCTGCGCGATGAGCGGGCCGGCGGCGCCTGCGATCGCCGCGCCGGTCAGGAACCAGCCCGAAACACCGAGCAGGGTCACCGCCGCGACCGATACGCCGGCGGCAAAGACAGAGGTGAGGAACAAGCCGTTGGCAAAGCTGCGCTTCAACTCGCGGAAATAGGTGTCGAATGGGCCGGTCACAGGGCGATCACCTGCTGGGCTAGAGCCATGAGACGCGGCGAATGACTGGTGATCAAGACGGTGCGGTCTGCGAACAGGGCGGGCAGGCGGGCGATGATGTCATCTTCGGAAACCGAATCGAGATCGGCGGTCGGCTCATCGAGCAGCAGGATCGGTGCGTCTTTCAGCGCTGCGCGCACCAGCCCGATGCGCCGGCGCTCGCCTCCCGACAGGCCCGAACCGCGATCGTCGAGTACGGTGTCCAGGCCTTGTGTCCGCGATGAGATCAGGGGCATCAGGCCGGCTGCTTCGGCAGCGCGTAATATGTCTTCGTCGCTGGCGGCATAGCTGGCCAGGCGGAGGTTGTCACGCAGGGTTCCGGCGAGGATGGGCGGGACTTGGGAGGCATAGGCGATCTGGGCCGACAGGTCGTGACCATTGTCGACGGTAATGCCATTGATCGAGACACCCGGACAGGCCGGATCGATCAGCAGGCGCAGCAGGCTGGTCTTGCCTGAGCCCGAGGCGCCCGCCAGGCAGGTGACCGAACCAGGCGCGCAAACGAAGCTGACCGGGCCGATGCAAAAATCCGGGTCGTCGGGAAAGGTGATGACGACGTCGCGGTAGGCGATTTCTGGCGGGCCGCCAAGTGCAGGAACCTCGACCGGTGGCGCCTTTGGTGTGAGTAGCAAAAGCCTCTGCGCGGCGGCCATCGCAACCTGTTGGTCGTGATAGGCGGCAGCCAGCCGCCGCATGGGCGCATAGACTTCCGGGCTGAGCGCCAGCACAAAAAACGCAGTGCCCAAGGTCAGCGGTTCGGGGGAGCGGAACGGTAGTTCGCCCAGCAGGTAAAAGCCGCAATAGACGGCGATCAGGGCGACCGACAGGGCTGAGAAGAATTCAAGCACGGCCGAGGTGACGAAAGCGATCTTCAGGACCTTCAGTGTGCGTTCGGCGACATCCGCAGCGGCGTGGCCGATTGTCCTGGTTTGGCGCTCGCCATCTTTGAACGCCAGGATCAGAGGCAAGGCTTTAATCCGGTCGAGCAGAAGGTTTGACAGCCGCGACAGGGCGTCCAACTGGTGTCGGGATTCCGCCGCGCTGCTCATGCCCAGAAGCGCCATCATAGCGATGAATGGCACCAGCGTCATCAGCAGGATCAAGGCCGAAACCCAGCTTTGGGTGGCGATGACGACAAGTGTCAGGACGGGCAGAATGCGCGCCTGCATGTCGGCCTGGTGAAAGCGGGCATAGTAGCCTTCCAATGCTTCGGTGTCGTCGAACAGGGCGTTCAGGCCGGCGGCGTGGCGGCGTGAATCGATGCGCCCCTGCAGCGCATGGCCCATAATATCGAGCCGGATGGCGCGGACAATGCGGCGCGCCGCCATCTGGCTGCCGCGTTGGGCAAAAAAGCCGACGGCGGCGCGTGCCAGCAGAGACAGGGCAATCGCCGCCAGCGGCCATGTGATTGTCGTAAACTGCTGTGGGCCCGCCGAAAGCCCTGATATTACATGGCTGAGGCCCCAGGCAAATAATACCAGCAGCAGCCCTTCGGCGACGCCGAGGGTAACGGAGATGGCGCCTTCGCGTCCACCGTGTTTCAACCAACGAAGGAGTTGAGCGCGCGCACGGCTGTTGTTTGTAGCACAGCTCGAATTCAAAAGTGGTCTCGACGTCACGGAAAGCTAAACTATGGAGCCATGGGGATGGCGTTATCGCAGGGGGTGCCATTTCGCCGCAGGCGTGGCTTTGATTTGAATCAAAGCAGGTTCACGCGACGACAGTATTTTGCAGGACGATGGAGATCAGTTTTGACGTCTCCGCTTGGGGCAACGGAGTTCTGCAATGGACCAAAGTATCGTCGACCTATCAAGGCTTCAGTTTGCCTTGACGGCTATGTACCACTTCCTTTTTGTACCGCTGACCTTGGGCCTAAGCTTCATGCTGGTCATCATGGAAAGCATCTACGTGCTTACCCGGCGCGAGATATGGCGCACCATTACCCGTTTCTGGGGGCTTTTGTTCGGCATCAACTTCGTGCTGGGCGTGGCCACCGGCCTGACCATGGAGTTCCAGTTCGGAACCAACTGGTCGTACTATTCCCACTATGTCGGTGACATCTTTGGCGCGCCGCTGGCTATCGAAGGGTTGATGGCCTTCTTCCTGGAAGCCACCTTTGTCGGCCTGATGTTCTTCGGCTGGGACAAGCTGTCACGGCCGGCGCACCTGATGGTAACCTTCCTGGTGGCGCTCGGCACCAACCTGTCTGCGCTGTGGATATTGATCGCCAACGGCTGGATGCAAAACCCTGTCGGCGCAGATTTCAATCCAGCGACCATGCGGATGGAAGTGACCAACTTCATGGATGTGCTGTTCAACCCGGTGGCCCAGGCAAAATTCGTCCATACCGTTTCCGCCGGCTACGTCTGTGCCGCCGTCTTCGTCCTGGCGATTTCCGCCATCTACCTGATCCGTGGCAAGTGGGTGAGCGTGGCCAAGCGCTCCATGGCAGTGGCGGCGGCTTTCGGCCTGGCATCGTCCTTGTCTGTCGTCGTGCTGGGCGATGAGTCCGGATATGCGCTGACCGATAACCAGAAGATGAAGCTCGCTGCCCTCGAGGCGATGTGGCACACCGAACAGGCGCCTGCCGGCCTGACTGTCTTCGGCATTCCAAATGTCAAGGAGCAGAGGACGGATCACGAGGTCAAGGTGCCGTTCGTATTGGGTTTGATCGCTACGAGAAGCCTCGACAAGCCCGTCATTGGTATTCTCGATCTGGTGGAAAAGGCAGAGGGCCGTATCCGCTCCGGAGTCGTAGCTTACGATGCGGTCGAGACATTGAAAATAGACCAGCTGGACCCGGTAGCGCGCGAACGGTTTGAGCGCCACAAGGCCGACCTCGGTTATGGTTATCTGCTCAAGCGCTACGTCGCGGATCCAAGAACGGCCGACGAAGCGACCATAACCAAGGCCGCCATCGATACGGTGCCAAACGTGCCGGTGATGTTCTGGACTTTCCGTCTCATGGCGGCCCTGGGATTTGCCTTCATCGCCCTGTTTGCACTCGCCTTCTTCATGGTGACGTACGACAAGGTCAGAGCGAATTGGTTCCTGGTGCTGTGCATCGCGGCATTGCCTTTGCCGTGGCTCGCGATCGAAGGTGGCTGGATATTGGCCGAGATCGGCCGTCAGCCCTGGGCTGTCGAAGGCGTCCTGCCGACCTTCTTGGGGGCATCCTCGCTGACGAAGTCCCAGATCTGGATAACGATCATAGGCTTTACGGTCGTCTATGGCGGGCTAGCCGTCATTGAGGTCGCGCTGATGATCCGCGCAATCCGTAAAGGCCCATACCAATCGGTGTTCGGACGAATGCATGACGAAACCGAGCCCCGGCTCGGACATGCCCCCGCCGAATAGTACCAGCCCAGCAAGAAAGAGATCAGTCATGGAACCGATTATTGACTACGCGACCCTAAGGGTCATTTGGTGGGGCTTGTTGGGCGTACTCCTCATTGGCCTGGCTGTCATGGACGGCTTTGCCATGGGCGCGATGGCCCTGATGCCTTTCGCCGGCAAAAACGACAATGAGCGCCGCGCCATCATCAACGCCGTTGGGCCGACGTGGGAGGGCAATCAGGTTTGGCTTATCCTTGGCGGCGGCGCCATCTTCGCTGCGTGGCCTTTCGTCTACGCGGTGAGCTTTTCCGGCTTCTACCTCGCCATGTTCCTGGTTTTGGTGGCGTTGATCCTCCGCCCCGTCGGCTTTAAGTACCGGTCAAAACGCCCTGATCCTGCCTGGCGCCGCAACTGGGACTGGGCGCTCTTCGCCGGTGGCTTTGTACCGGCCCTTGTGTTCGGTGTCGCTGTCGGCAACGTTCTTTCGGGCGCACCCTTTCGGTTGGACAGCGATCTGCGCATTACGTATGACGGCGGGACGTTCGTTAGCCTTCTGAAGTTGTTTACGCCGTTCACCGTCCTTTGCGGTTTGGTCTCTGTCGCGATGCTCCTCATGCAAGGCGCGGCCTGGATCGGCCTCAAGGTCGAAAGGGGAGTGGTGCACGACCGTGCAATGACCTACGGCGCGTTCGCCGCGGCCGCGACGATCCTGCTGTTTGCCGCCGGGTACGCGTTCGTCCGCTATTCCGGCCTCGGCTTCCATGTCGTGGAAGACGTTTTCGCTGGTGGCGCTTCGAATCCAACCCGCGCCGAGGTTGTGCCTGCTGCCGGCGCCTGGCTGGAAAACTACGGCAAATATCCGTGGATGTATGCCGCGCCAGCCCTTGGCTTTGTTGGTGCGTTTGTTGCGCTCCTGTCGATGCGCATGAAGGCCGAACTCCTTGCATTCCTGAGTTCGTCGCTCAGCATAGCGGGCATTATCGCGACGGTAGGCGTCTCGATGTTTCCGATTATCCTGCCGAGTTCAGTGGATGCTCACTCCAGCCTTTTGGTTTGGACGGCGTCTAGCTCGCACATGACGCTTGGTATCATGCTGCTGGTAACACTCGTCTTCTTGCCGATTGTCCTTGTCTACACGGGATGGGTCTACAAGGTGCTGTTTGGCCGCGTTGGTGTAGAGCAGCTGAAGACCAATCCGGATCTCTATTGAAACGCGTGGGGAACTGCGGTTTCCCACCAGCCCCTTCCTATCGGAGCTTGAATCATGTGGTATTTTTCTTGGATTTTGGGTGTCGGCTTGGCGGTCGCCGTCGGCGTGCTTAACGGCATCTGGTATGAATTCCATACGACCGACGATCCAGACGCCGAAGATCCGTATTGATCTGAAGAACAATTCAAAGCTTTGCGGCCAGCGACGAAAATGCGTTTAAAGCCCCGCTTCGGTTAGAGTCAAAGAGAATTGGTGGTGTGGGTAGCGCGGAGCCAAGTACTCTTGCTCTTTTCCCGGCGATCAGGGAGAAATCAGGGTTATCGGGTAGATTTCAATACATCGGAGAGCTATTCGCGCGAAAGTGCAAAAATCCGTGGTTTGGGGAAAGATTTCCTGGCTGCAAGTTCAGGGAACATTGATTGGTGTAACAGTGGATTTACCAACAGGCTGGGGCCGGGTCTTTAGTTGGGCTGTAAACCCGTAAATGGGATTCCCAAGTTAGGGTTGGCGTGATTCAAGGCTTCCATTGATTTGGAGGCCTTCTTCATGACCCCGTCGCGGCTATGAGCCGACAGAGATAGAATGGGAGATTCTTGCGCCGCTGCTGCCGAACAAGCCTCGTTGTGTTCCTCGAGTTGATGATCGTCGCGTCATCAACGGGATACTATAGCGGTTTAGG
>CAMLPZ010000066.1 GCA_946482045.1 uncultured Asticcacaulis sp. | reverse complement strand
CTGCTCGCCCTGAAAGACGTCCGCCTGATGGACGGCATGACGCCTTTGTTCGACGGTGTTGATATCGCGCTCGAACCGCGTGTCCGCGCCTGCCTGGTCGGACGCAACGGCGCCGGCAAGTCGACCCTCATGCGCATGCTGTCAGGGCTGATCGAGCCTGACTCGGGCGAGCGCTACATGCAGCAGGGCATACGCTTCGCCCACGTGCTTCAGGAACCCGAGCCCAAGGGCGACACCATCCTCGACTGGGCGTGCTCCGGCGGGGCGGAACACTACACGGCGGAAACAGAGCTGTGGGCCTTTGGCATCGATCCTTCCGGTCCGACCACCTCCATGTCCGGTGGTGAAAAGCGCCGCGCCGCCCTGGCCAAGGCGTTCGCCGAAGATCCGGACCTGATCTTCCTCGACGAGCCGACCAACCACCTCGATATCTTCGCCATCGAGACGCTGGAAGACCGCCTGCGCGCTTTCCGTGGCGCCGCTTTGATCGTCAGCCACGACCGCACCTTCCTGGAGCGCGTTACCCAGCGCTGCTATTGGCTCTACGAGCGCCGAATCCTGCGCCGCGACGAGGGCTATAAGGGCTTCGACGAATGGCAGGCCAAGATGGAGGCCGAAACCGCCGAAAGTTTACGGCGCCTGGAGAAGGCCATCGAACGCGAAACCTATACCTTCTACCGTTCGATCACCGCCCAGCGCACGCGCAACGAAGGCCGTGCCGCGCGTCTGGAAGCCATGCGCCGCGATCATTCCGAGCGCATGAAGCTGATGGACAAGCCGATGGAGGTGGTCATCGACAGCGGCGCGACCTCGGGCAAGCTGGTGGCCGAACTGCGCGGCATCTCCAAGGCGTTCGGCGACAAGGTCCTGCTGAAGAACTTCTCGACCCGGATCATCCGTGGCGACCGGTTGGCAATCGTCGGCCCCAACGGCGCCGGCAAGTCGACCCTGGTCAAGCTTCTGCTCGGCCAGATCCCGGCTGACTCGGGCGAGATCAAGCTGGGCACCAATCTCGATATCGCCTATCTCGACCAGGGCCGCGATGCGCTGAAGGGCGATGAAACGCTTTGGGATGTGCTGGCCAATTCGGGATCGGACTCGATCATGGTGCGCGGCCAGCCCCGCCACGTCGCCGCCTACGCCAAGGACTTCCTGTTCCGCGAAAAGCAGTTGCGCCAGCCGGTCAAGTCGCTGTCGGGCGGGGAACGCAACCGCCTGCAACTGGCCCGCGCCCTGGCGAAAGCGACCAACCTGCTGGTCCTCGACGAACCCACCAACGATCTCGACATGGACACGCTGGACCTGCTTGAAGATTTGCTCGCCGACTATGACGGCACGCTGATCCTGGTCAGCCACGACCGCGACTTCATCGACCGGCTGGCGACCTCGACGCTGGCGCTCAACGGCGACGGCAAGACGGCCGAAACGCCCGGCGGCTGGCAGGATTTCATCCGCCAGAACCCAGACTTCTTTGCCGAAATCTCCCAGAAGGAAGCGCAGAAGATCAAGGCGGATACGCCGAAACCTGTGGCCGCTCCCGTCAAGGCTGCTGCCAAGAAGCTGAGCTACAAGGATCAGAAGCGCCTGGAGGATCTCAACCAGCTGATGCCGAAATGGACGGCCGAGATCAAGAAGCTCGAAACGGTCCTGGACGATGCGACGCTCTACAGCCGCGATCCCAAGATGTTCGACGCCACCATGAAAAAGCTCGACCAGTTGCGCGCAGATCTCGAAAACGGCGAGATGGAGTGGTTGGAACTGGAGGAAAGGCGCGAGAGCCTGGC
Source organism: uncultured Asticcacaulis sp. (assembly GCA_946482045.1). The sequence continues at coordinate 14,245 of CAMLPZ010000066.1, read as the reverse complement.
GGGTTAAATCGGCGGCCGATGCCGGAACATCATCTCCAGGTCCAGCGAAGCATGAAGAATGCGCGCAACGCCGACCGGCTTTGACGCTGGGTCGTAGATCACCATGTATGAGAAAATCGACCAGAAGCGCACGGGCTCATCTGTCAGGTCTTGCCGCAGATGACCGGCGTAAGGATTATCCGCGACAAAGCCGATTGCCTGGCGGATCTCACCAAGCACATAGCGCGCAAGTTGCGGGCCGCCGGCACCGATCAGGTAGGTTCTGATATCTTCCAGGTCCTGGCGTGCCTCGGCGGATAGCCTGAAACGACTCACACGGCACCGGAGCGGTCGTCGGCAAGACGGGCGTCAAGCTCATCGAAAATGGCATCACCGTCTTCACACCGGCCAGCGCGCAATGACGCCATTCCAGCAGCAATCTTGCCATGAATGGCGTCATGACGGACGCTCATCAGGCGATCGCGCTCTTCCATGATACGCAATGCATCGCGCAAAACCTCGCTTGCATTATTATACCGCCCACTATCCAGTTGCCGCTGAACGAAGGTTTCAAAATGCTCGCCTAGAGAATAGCTTGTGGGCATGAAGCCTCGCGCAATTATTATCTAATAATAACGCACAATGGCTCGGTATGCAATGTCAGGCGCTTCATACCGTGGTTCTGTAGCATTAGCGCTCTATTAAGTGGCGTAAAGTATGCTCGCCGGGTTGCAACTCCTCGCGTCCGGGTCAGAATGCCAGCGCTTACGTTTCGTCATACCTGTTACGCCGTCCTGGCCGTAACCGCCGTTCTGCCCGCATGCGCGCTGGCGGATAGCGCCGGTACCTACCTGACCTGGCAACACAAGACCGCCGCAGCCTCCGAACCGCAGGACGGAGATGCACCCGCAGCTATGGCCTATCCGGCTCCGGCTTCCCCCTATGGTCAGGTCGGCGATCCTTTCCGCCGCAACCTGAACTGGCCAGCGAAAAAGACGCCGCAAGTCCTGCCACAACCGGCGCCCAAACCCGAACCGATCAAGCCGCAGGCCAGCGAAAGTTCGCTCCCCTATCAGCCGGCGCACGCTCCACCGGCAGCCGTCGCGCCTGCCCAGACGGTCGCGTCGCGTCCCGAAACACAGAAATCCGTTACCGTCCAGCCTCTGCCCCCCGCTCCGGCGCCACAAGCGGCGATCGTCGACCCCACGCCTCCGCCGCCGCCGATCCTGTCTGTCGCCAAGCCGGCTGCGCCCGCGCGCCCGCCTGAAAGCCATACCACATCGGTCAGCACACCGACGCCGTTGCCCGCCGCCAAGCCCGTTACGGTCGCCCCTCTGGCGGTCGCAGCTGCGTCCAAGCCTCAAAACCAAAGCCAGGCCCAGACACTGCCTCAGACCGCGCCCGCTGCGCAGGGCGATGGTTACCAGGTCCCCGCCACCAGCAAGTATGCCGCCCAGATCAAGGCCGCCCGCGCCGCCCAGGCCAAAGAACAAGCGCGCGACCTGGCGCGCCGGAAGGCTGACGAAGGCGCCACCGCGCCGGAACCTTCGGAACAGCTGGCCGTCCATGAAACCGACCATGTCTTCATACCAGGCGAAACCTACAAGGATGCAGGCGACGCGCCACGTCTTTACAGCCTGCATCGCATGTATGGTCTCCAGCCCGATCCGATCACCGTCTCCCCCGAAACCAACGGCACCATCCTGGATGGCGCCGATCTGCACGCCGACGAAGCCGCGCCGAAAACACCCGCCAAAGACGTTGCCAAGGACCCGGCAAAAGAGTCTGGCAAGACTGCAAAAGCCAAGTCCGAAGGAAAGTAAATGTCGTCCCTTCTCAGCCTTATCGAGCTCGCCAAAGAGCCTTCAAGCCAGAAGCGTCGGGAACTGCTGCGTGAGGTGACCAGCATCTTCATGGCGCATCCGGAAGAGATCGAAGGGCCGGAAATGGCGCTGTACGACGAGGTCATGAGCCAGTTGTCGGCTGAGATGGAAATCATAGTCCGGGCCGAAATCGCCAATACCCTGGCGTCGGCAAAGGTCGCGCCGCTGGGTCTGCTGCGCCGTCTGGCCACTGACGATATCGACGTTGCCGAGCCGATTCTCACGCGCTCCAAGGCTTTGTCGGAAAGCGACCTGCTGCACGTCGTCCAGACCAAGGGCCAGGACCACATGCGCGCCGTGTCGCGCCGCGAGGAAGTGCCGGAAAGCGTTTCGGGCGTTATCGTGACACGCGGCGACGACGACACCCTGCACACCCTGCTCAGCAACGACGGTGCCCGCCTGTCGCGCGCCTCGAACGAGGAGGCCGTGCAGCGCGCCCAGTCCAATCCGGCCCTGCACGAAGTCGTCGTCAACCGCAAGGATTTGCCACCGGACCTTATGAACGACATGTATTTCGTCGTCGAACAGCGTCTGCGCGAACGCATTATCGCCGAGAACGCCAAGCTCGACCCGTCGATGATCGAAAAGGCGATTTCGAAAAGCCGCGACAAGGTCGCCGTAGCCTATGGCAGCTTCCCCGAAGACTATGAACGCATCAATGCCGACGTGACGGTGTTGCGCCAGAACCAGCGCCTGACGCCGCAGCTTCTGGCCAAGTACATGCGCGATCCGAACCCGACCTATTTCCTGTGCGCCCTGTCGCAGATGGCGGATATCGACTTCCTGACGGCCCGGCACCTGGTCGAAAAGAGGGAGATCGACGCCCTGGCCATCGCGTGCAAGGCGGCGGGGCTCGACAAGGCGCTGTTCCTGACCTACGCCATGATCATGCTGTCGGATCAGCAGAATGCCATGGGTAAGGCGGCCGAATACGGACAGCTTTACATGCAGTTGCCACTGGAAACGGCACAGCGTACGATCCGCTTCTGGCGGATGCGCCGCGCCGAAGGCCACGCGGCGTAACAAGGCGCTACCGGCACAACTTGACGCCTGACGCCGGGTCCGACACAGTGTCGGCTGAAACCATTTCAGGACTCCCAACTGTGCGTCTTTCCTTCCTCTGCGCCGCCGCCGCGCTGGCGCTTGCCGTTGCTCCGCCCGCATTTGCCGAAAATTTGCCAGAGACCTGGACCGTTAAACGCGAGTGGGTCAGCGCCCACGAAAACTTCCTGGCCTCCGAAGCACTTCAGGGCCGCGGCAGCGCCACCCGCGACGAAGCGATCGCCGCCGCCTATATCGCCTCGCAGTTCGAAGGCTACGGCCTGAAGCCCGCACCGGGCATGCCCGGCTACCTGCAGACGGCCTGGGTCATCCAGCCGCGTCTCGAAGGCCCGGTCACCCTGTCGATTGGCGGCCAGACCGTCAACGACGCCCAGCTTCTGAGCTCATCGGGCAATAATATCTCCGGCAAAATCAAGGTCTTCACCGGCAAGACCATCAAGTCCATGCCGGCCGGCGAGATTATCCTGGCGATGCCGACGGCAAAGACGCCCTTGCCCAGCCTGACGCGCGCCGCGCGTGCCAAGGGCGCCAAGCTGATTATCCTGCGCGAGAACGACGACACCCAAAAATACTGGGAGTCTGCCGGCCGGAAAACCAACATGTCCGCCTATCTCGAAAGCGACCCGCCGGCCGCGCCGCGCATGGCCGTCGCCACCCTGCCGGCAGCAACTTACGACCGGCTGGCGAAAGACGGCGCCGATGCGGTCCTGACCCTGCCCGAAGTCATCAAGGCGCGCAGTCAGACGACCAATGCCATCGGCTATCTCGAAGGCTCCGACCTGGCCGCCGGCACCATCCTCTATACGGCCCACCTCGACGCACTGGGCGTGCGCGGCGACAAGACCATCTACGGCGCCAATGACGACGCGTCGGGCACGACCGCCGTGCTGGAGATCGCCCGCGCCCTTGCGGCCGGCGAGAAGCCTAGGCGCAGCATCCTGTTCGTCGCCTATGGCGCGGAGGAGCTGGGGCTTTTGGGTTCGCTGTATTTCGCCAAGAACGCGCCTGTGCCCCTCAAGGACATCATCGCCAATCTCGAATTCGAAATGATCGGCGCCCAGGACCCGAAGCTGCCCACCAACACTCTGATGATGACCGGCTTCGAGCGCTCGGATTTTGGCGAAACACTGAAGCGCCAGGGCGCGCAGGTCACGTCCGACCCGTATCCGGAACAGCATTTCTTCGAGCGCTCGGACAACTACCAGCTGGCCTTGCAGGGGATCGTCGCCCACACCGTATCGGGCTGGGCAACCACGCCCAACTACCACAGCCCGGAAGACACTGTCGCCAACCTGAATATCGACTTCATGACCAGCGCCATCCAGTCGCTGATTGCGCCGGCGCGCTGGCTGGCCAACAGCGACTATGTTCCGCAATGGAAGCCCGGCGGCAAGCCGGTCGCGAAATAGGAAAGGCTCAAGCCGCCGCGGCTTCGGACACGGCGGCCTCCGGCGCCTTCGCCAGGGTAAAGCAGAAGCGCGCACCTTGATTGGGCGCCGGTTCGACCCAGATCTCGCCGCCGTGGCGCTCGACAATCTTGCGGCAGATGGCAAGGCCCAGGCCGGTGCCATTATATTTGTCCCAGGTGTGCAGGCGGCGGAACGGCTCGAAGACCTGCTTGGCGTATTCCGGCTCTATGCCTATGCCGTTATCAGCGACACAGATGCGCCAGCGCTCACCGGCCTCAACGGACGACAGGGTGACGACCGGTGTTCGCCCTTCGGGCTGATAGGTAATGGCATTGCTGATCAGATTTTCGAAAAGCCGTTGCAGTTGCACGGGATTTCCCGACACCTTCGGCAAATTCTCGCTTTCGATCCTCGCGTCCGTTTCGGCGATCCGCTGCCCCAGATTGGCGCGCACCTGGGTAAGCAGACGGTCCAGGTCGACGATACTGTCTTCAAAAGGTTCCTGCTTCAGCCGGGAATAGCGCAGCAGGTCCTGGACCATCAGGTGGATGCGTGTCGCCGACGTGCTGATGGCACCGAGGTAGCGGCGTCCTTTCTCATCCATCCGGTCATGATAGTCCTCGGCGACCAGTTGGCTGTAGATATTGACCATGCGCACCGGCTCCTGCATGTCGTGCGAGGCGACATAGGCGAAGCGTTCCAGCTCGGTGTTCGACTCCATCAGCTGTTTCAGCAGGCGCTCGCGGTTCTCGTCAGCGACGCGCGCCCGCTCCAGTTCGCGCATGATGAAGTGCTGGACGACCCAGAAACTTAATGCCGCCGCCAGCACGATCCAGGCCAGGGTCATGGCGACGAAGCTGACCACTCGCTCGTGGCGATACGCGGCGGCGCGCGCCGTCTCGGAGTCCAGGGTACGGCGGGTCGCGGCCACCACTCGATCGATCTCGCGCTGAAAGCTCATGCGTTCGGGACGGTCCACCAGGCCAATAGCCTCGGCCGCGGCAGGGCCTTGGGCCATGGCGACCTGGCTTTGTCTGCGGCGGACCTCCATGAAACGGCGGGCGCGGTCTTCCAGCTGCTCGAGTCCAACGTCCTGACCCACTGCGCCCTTGCTGCGCCATTGCACCAGTACGGCGTCGATTTCATCGAGGTTACGATCGAGCCGCGCGGCGAACATGCGTGTTTCTTCCTGCGACCTCGAATGATAGATGCCCCGCGCTTCCATGACCGCTGAACTGATCAGGCGGTTCAACCGCTCGCCCATATAGGCGTTTTCATAGGCGCGGCCGTAATCCGCCATCATCCGGTTGTAGTCGGAGAGGGTCGACAGGCCGAACAGCATGACGCTCAGCGACATGACGACCAGTCCGCCAATCAGAATGAAAATACGCGCCCGAAGGGTCATGGACGGCGTCCCGTTTCCCGAAGATGGCTCAGCAATCCTTTGCATAACCTATGGCAGTTCGCCTGCTGGGTGTAAATGGTAACCGATGCTTGTTACATATCTCCGAGTGCGTCGGCGCGAAAATCCGGCTGGCTTGTCACCGCGTTAAAGCGAAGAACCGCTGCACACTTTTATCCGACATCCCACATTTTGCGCGCCGCGCCGTCCGGATCGTTTTCGACGCGGCACGTGGTGTTGACCAGCATGGTGGCACGGTGCTGGCGGTCATAGGCCGGCCAGTCCGGCAACCCCTTGCCGGAGGGTTTGCCAGTCCGCGCAAAGGTGGTCAAAAGCGTCGACAGGTTGCGTGACGCCTGTTCCAAACCCGGTCCATTGCCATGCAGTCCGCTTAAGTCCCAGTTATAGAAGGTCGCGCCGATATCGGTGGCGTGGCCGGCCTTCAGAGTCGCGTTCGTACCGGCGATAGGGAAGTTCGACTCATAATCATAGCGATAGAGCCAGACCGGCGCCGGCTGGTCCGACTTCAGGCTGGCGGTCGTCACGCTGTCATTGCCGAAAACACGCGCCGAAGCGATGGCGATGTAGACATCGGCCGGCGTCGCCTTGGGGTAAAGCCCGCGATAGGTGCCTAGTATTTCGGGGGCCCTGTCGCTGAACTCTACGTCCAGCCGGCGTTTGAGCGCCGGCTCGTCCATGGTGAAGGTGTCAGGCCGGCCCATATTGAAGAAGGTCGCCTCGTCGCGGTCCCAGCCGACAATCAGCGGAATCTTGGCCGACAAGGCTGCCGCTTTTGGATCGAAAGGCTGGACCGGCAGGACGGCCCCATCGACTATGGGGCCAAAATGGCCGGGCTCATTGGCGTCACCACCAGCAGGCAGAAGGCGGCGCGGGCCACTGCGCGAATTGGCCAGCGGCCCCTGGTCCTGGTCGGCCAACAGTTGCAGGTCGAGCAGGGCCTGCGCCGGGACGGTGTCCAGTTGCGCCGCGTCCGTCAGGTTCAGCGCCTTCATCACACGGCGGGTGGTTTCACGGCCGGCATCGGCGGTGAAACGGCACGGCCAGGCGCCGCTCTGGATGATCGCCTTGTGGAACAGGCCGCGCGCCGCTGGCATGGCCATCAGCGTGCCGACCTTGCCACCGCCACCAGACTCGCCAAAGATCGTGACATTGCCGGGATCGCCACCAAAGGCCGCGATATTGTCCCTGACCCATTCGAGCGCCGCGACAATATCGAGCATGCCGGCATTGGGGACGCGATCCCCGCCTTCGACCCACAGATAGCCCATCAGGCCCAGACGGTGATTACTGGCCACGACGACAACATCGTGGACAGCCGCCAGCCGTCCGCCGTCCTGAGACGTCGATCCGGCCGAGCCGGTGACGAAGCCGCCACCGTGCAGATAGAACATGACCGGTCTCTTTTTGTCGTCAGCCGCGGGTGTCCAGACGTTCAATACGCCGCAGTCTTCGCTGTAGCCGGGTTCCTGTTCGCCATAGGTGGACTTGGGTTTCTGCAGCGCCGGAGCGCCGAGCTTGGTGGCATCGAAGACGCCCGTCCACGGCTTGACCGGCTGCGGGGCGCGGAACCGGCGGGCGCCGCCCATCGGGCCGGCATAGGGAATGCCTTTGAAGCTCAAGGCCCCGCGCGCCGTGCCGCCGCGCACCTTGCCCTTAGTGGTCTCGACCTCGACAAAGGGGGCAATGGGGATGGTGGAGGTGGATAGCGTCTGCGCGCGCGCCCAGCCCGCCGTGGTCAGGAGGGATGCCGCCAGGCCAGACCCCATGAGAGTCCGCCGATCCATTGTGAAGCGCATGATCTTCTCCCAAAATATTATGATTTTGGGGGAGCTTAACCGAGCCCCGGCGAGGCAACAAGAGCGCGTTAATGCTGCGCGCGTACGCGGCTGAGCTGTGTCTGCACGCTTTCGGCCAGGGCCGCCATCCCGTGCTCGGAAAAGATTTCGTGCGCCGCCTCAAGGGCATAGGCTGCCTCGGCGCGCTCCATCATAAAGCCGGTAATGTCGCCGCGCGCCACGTAGAGCCGCGCCAGGTTGCTCTGCACGATCGCCCAACCCACCGGGTCTTCCTGTGGTTTGAGGGTGCGCAATTCGTCCTTGAAGGCGGCTTCGGCCGCATCCAGCGACTTCAGGTCACCTTTCAGTTCGGCGTGACGTGCCAGGCAGACGGCGCGGTTGTTGACCAGTTGTGCCCGCAGGGCGAGTTGCTTCTGCATCGGCCGCTTCAGGGCCAGATCGTACATGGCGATCGCCTGGTCGCAGACCTCCTGGTTTAGCGTCAGTTCGCCCAAGGCCTGAAGACCCATGGCCAGGGCCTGCTTGTGCTCGACCCAGTCGAGGGGCGAATGTTCGTAGTCGAGCGTCACGGTGTCTTCGTTCGACAACAGGGCGATGCCCTGACTGATGCCTTCGGGCTTGCCTTCGATCTGGCCCTGCCAGATGCGCGCCAGGGCCAGGCGCAGGACAACACGGGCATAGGTGACCGGCTCATAGTCCGGATCGAGGCGCGCCTTCAGGGCTTCGAAATCAGTGATGACAGCGGCCATCAGCGTCGTGTCGGCGCGATCGAGTCCGACCATCATCAACAGGTCGCCACGGTCGAAGCGTGCGTGGGCGGCGTCCAGCTTGTCGCGGGCGGCATTGGTCTGGCGGACGCGCTGGTCGGCCCGCTCGACGGCGCGGTCGATGCGCGACATGGCGTGCAACGCCGGATCGAGGTCATGTGCCCCTTTACGCACCGCATTACGAGCGGCCAGACGGGCCTCGACAGCAGCAAAGCGGACCTTCAACACCTCGTCGTCGGCGATCGCCGCCTTACCACCACTCAACAGACTTTCAGCCGAATCAAGCAATTCATGGGTTTCGAACAGTTCGCTGCCCAAGATGCAAGTCAGGGCCTGTTCCAGCGCGGCGGAAGCGGCTTCCGACGTCGTCTTTGCCTCCTTGCCGGCGTTTTCCGCGGCACCGGCGGCGCGGCGGAGTGCCACCGGATCGCCCGTGCGGCGGGCATATTCACGCCAGATCTGCGCGGCTTCAAGATATGGCGTGAAGCGGTTCTTGGTCGAGACGCGGCCACCTTCGATGTCGAGATGGCGCCCCTGGGCGATCAGCAGCTTAAGATTCAGCAGCTCATAGAGCGACGGATCGGTTTCGACCCGGCCCTGATTGCCAAAGATACGTCTGATTTCACGACCGAATTCGAACATGTCCCGTTACCCCCTCAAGGCGAGAAACGTATCAGGACGATACGCAGCGCTTGAGGCTCGAACGGACAGATGCAATCCCAGGGCCGCTAGAGAGTCAACAAAAGGTTAACGGCGGTCCTGTTTTGGCGGTCTCCTGTGGCAGAGAAGATAGATTATGCGGCCTTGGACATATCGGCGCGATGCAGGCGGCAGCAGTTGCGGCCACTGGCCTTGGCGGCATAAAGCGCCGTGTCGGCAAGGGACACCATGCGCGCGAGATCGGGCTGCGCGGCGTTGGACCAGTAGATACCGAAGCTGGCCGTCACCTTGCCGCATGGACCGAAGTCATAGGCCTCGACACGTTCGCGCAGCTTCTCAGCTATCCTCTGCGCGCCCCGGCGATCAACATCGGCGCAGACAACGATGAACTCTTCGCCGCCCCAGCGCGCCACCATGTCCTGCATGCGGACATTCCGGCCAATAACGCCGGCAAACGCGGCCAGCACCTGATCACCGAAATCGTGGCCATGGGTATCGTTCAAAACCTTGAAATGATCGATGTCGATCAGGATGACGGCAAGGTCAAAAGCCCCGCGTCTTTGCCCGGCCATGCCGTCGAACGCTTCAACCATGCCCCGGCGATTGAGCACGCCGGTCAGGTGATCGCGCCGCGCGGCTTCCTGGGCTTCACGCAGGGCAAGCGCTTCCAGGGTTTGCCGTTCCCGCAGCGCCTTGCGCAGGTTGACGACTCGGTAGCCGAGATAGGCCACGATCATCACGATCCAGACACCGAGCAGCAGCGAGTACCATTGCGCGTCGCTCATCAGCGCCTTGTGGATGCGAACCTCGCGCACTTCGAAGGCATGATGGCCCGCCGGTGCCTCGGAACCGGTCTCGAAAATCAGCGAAGTGATATTGTCGAACTTCGGGCGACCGAATTGCGGTGCTAACTGATGTTTACGTAGCCACCAATCGGCAACGCCGAAATCGGCGGTCGTGAAGTCGATGTGCTGCAACCTGCCCGGCGTCGTATCGGCTTCGACGCGCAAATATTGCGGGCTCTCGTCATCGGCGCGGATGCTGTAAGCCGGATCAAAATTTTTAAGATGGACGCGGAATGATGTTGCCTCACCACGATACATCATGGTGATGCCTAGCGAACGCATATTGGTCAGGTCAAGACCAGTTGTTCCGCGGCTGCGATCGATAAACAACTCATAACCACAATAGCGGTAAGGATGCTGGGCATGCAGTTCGCAGTCCCATTTCAATCCTCCCAGGTCTTTGGTCGTGGACTTGCCACCGACCCCTGCGTCTCCGTCCGAGAATACCAGGTAGCTATTTGACGTTGTGTTTTGCGGGGTGAAGGCAATGGTCCTGCCAAGCAGTTGATCCTTGCCCGCAACGGCGCCAGCCGTCAGCAGCAGCAAACCGAGAAGCGCCATTTCAAACTTTGCGCCGGCCGCAAGGCGTATGCTCTTGCCGGCAAAGCCTGCGATATAATCTTTCAGACCTTTGGTACTCAAGGCGTCAACTTCCCACGCAGATGTTTTGTCTTTGGGAAGGAGCCTACGCGATAACCTTAAGCATCCTGTGAAATAACACCGTTAACGATAGGTCAAGCGCGTGCCGCGTTGTCCAGCGCCGCGAACTCATCATCATTAAGGACGATATCCGCCGCCACCGTGTTCTCCTCCAGGTGCTTGACCTTGCTGGTGCCGGGAATGGGCAGCATGACCGGTGAACGTTTCAACACCCACGCCAGGGCGATCTGAGACGGCACGGCATTATGCGTGCGGGCGATGCTGTCAAGCACCGTCCCCGGCCGGGCCAGGTCACCCGCTGCCAGCGGATACCACGGGATAAAGCCAATGCCCTGGGCTTCGCAGTAGTTCAGCACTGCCTCGCTGCCGCGTTCGGCCAGGTTATAGCGGTTCTGGACCGTGGCCACCGGGAAGACGGTTTGCGCCGCCTTGATCTCCTCGACCGACACCTCGGACAGGCCGGCGTGGCGAATGACGCCGCTGTCGAGTAGGGATTTCACCGCCGCGAACTGTTCGTCGCGCGGCACGCGCGGGTCGATGCGGTGGAGTTGCCACAGGTCAATGACCTCGACACCCAGTTTCTCACGCGACCGGTTGGCGTTTTCGATGAGGTAGTCGGGATCGCCGTTGGGAATCCAGATGTTGGGACCGCGCCGAACCAGTCCCGCCTTGGTCGCGACGACCGCCTTGCCATAGGGATGCAGCGCCTCGCGGATCAGCTCTTCGGAGACATCGGGACCGTAGGAATCGGCTGTGTCGATAAAGTTGATCCCCAGCTCGGGCAGGCGCTTCAGAACGCGCAGGGCCTCGTCGCGGTCGGCCGGTGGCCCCCAAACACCGGGACCGGTGATGCGCATGGCGCCAAAGCCCAGCCGGTTGACGGTCAGTTCCCCACCGATCTTGAAGGTTCCGCTGTTCGCTGCCGTCATGTGCCTCTCCTTGATGTGCCAAGCAGATGGTAGCGTCCGAAGGAAATTACAATCACATTTTGTGCGCCGGCCCGGCTAATACCGGTCAGGAAGATAGGCCTTTACATCACCGCTAAATGTCTTTTCCGAATAGGGCAGCATTTGCGCGTCCCAAGCGGCAAAGCTTGCCTTAAGGCGCCCGAACACCTCTGGAAACACTGCCTTCAATTCCGCCCGCTCACGCGGATCTTTCGCGACATCAAACAGATGCTCCTTGGCACCGAGCTTCAGATACTTCCAGTCGCCATCGCGCACCGCCGCCTGCGTATTGGCCTTGAACCGCCAATAGACCGTCCTTGGCACGTCGGGGGCGCGTCCCAGCCACTGGCCAAGCAGATTCATGCCATCAAAGTCCGCATCCCGGACCTTGTCACCCGCGGCCGCAAGCAGGGTTGGGGCAAAGTCCATCGATAATATGACCTGTTGCGCAACCGCGCCGGCCTTGATCCGGCCGGGCCAGCGCACGATCAATGGCACGCGAATGCCGCCTTCCAGCAGTTCGCCCTTCTGACCGCTCAGCGGCCAGGTGTCGGAATAGCGCTCGCCGCCATTGTCGCTAGTGAAAACGACAATGGTATTGTCCCCCATCCCCTTTTGGACCAGCGCGTCGAGCACCCGTCCGATCGTACGGTCCATACTCTGCACGATCCGCCCGTAGGTTTCGAGTGATCCGCTGTCGTCGTCGCGCAGCGTGCGCAATTGAGCAGCCCGGGCGGCGTCCTCGGGCCCTTCCCACGGCCAGTGTGGCGCGGTGAAATGCAGGCTGAGGAACAAAGGCTTGTCCGACGGCGCCTCGATCTGGCGGATTGCCTCGTCGCCCAGGATATCGGTCAAGTAGCCCGGCCGGTCGACGCGTCGCGTGTCCTGCCACAGGCCGTCCTCAGGAAGCTCGCCTTTCACATCCTGCCGGTGAGTAAAGTAGTCCGCCGCGCCGCCACTGATACCGAAGAAGCTGTCATAGCCGAATTGCGTCGGGTTCTGGCTGGGAAGCAGGCCGACATGCCACTTACCGACGAGGGCTGTGCGATAGCCACGCGCCCTGAGCCGGGAGGCTATTGTCGGTGTCTCCGGCGGCAGACCCAATCCGTCGTCGGCGGTCAGCGGCTCATGCAGCCCGACTTTGAAGCGCTGCTGATACCGCCCGGTCACCAGCGCCGTGCGCGTAGCCGAACAAACGGCCGAGTTGGCATAAGCCTGGCGAAACAGCATGCCATCTTTCGCCAGTTGGTCGAGCACCGGTGTATCGTAGTCGCGCCGCCCATAACAGGACAGGTCGGCAAAGCCCATGTCATCGGCGAGGATGAAGAGGATGTGCGGCGGCTTGGCCGGCGCGGCGGACAGGCCTGTGCCGATCGTCAGCGCAGGCGTTGCCGCAGCGGAGGTTATGAGGAACCGGCGGCGGCTGAGGGGTTTCGGCATCGCGCTCTCCGGAAAAGAACAGCGTTATACGCTTTGCCGCGAAACGGCAATAGATCCTTGGAAGGTCACAACGCTCCCCGGACGATCCGGCCATGCAGATCGGCGATAAAGTCATCGATCAGGCCCTCCGGCGGCGCGTCAGGCAGGTCACAGGCAGCGGCCGCCCGCTCGACGGCTTCGAGCAGGGCTTCGATCTCCTCGCCGACCTCAGCATAGGCGATCTGGCCGCGCTTGATGGCCAGCAGATGCGCGGCCTCTGGGCGCGGAAAGGTCACGTGGCGCGTCTCCAGGAACTCGACCGCCTGGCGCGCGATGCGGACAGCGTGCGACATCGCCTTCCAATCGACGCCCTGATTGGCTTCGGCGGCTCGGGTGCGTTCGCCGAACTCATTATACAGGTTCTCGGCCACCGATCGCGCGGCCTTGATCGACGCCGAAAAAATCGCCTTCTTGCCGGCGATGTCGAAATAGGTCGCCAGAAAGCCAGATGCTTCGGGCATTTGCACGACGGCCAGCAGCGGATGCGCCGCCGCCAGGGCCGCGACCTCGGCGGCGGCGACCTCCAGCTTTTCGTTCGAGCCATGGCGCGCTTCGATGTCACGCAGGCTGTCGAGCGCCAGGCGCACGGCTGAGAGACGCTCGCCCTTGACGCCATATTTGCGCGCCTGCTGGCGGCAATAGCCGACAAAGCCGGTAGTCCTGCGGCTGAACAGGCGCGGCGCCAGGGCCTTGATTTCGAACCAAAGCGGATCGGGCGCATCCAGCATGGCGCTGTCCGGCGCAAACAGCATGTCGAGCGCGACGGTCTGCCCTTCGGCCACCAGGTTGAGGAACTTGGCCGGGGCATAGGCTTCGAAGTCGACGTCGTCCGACGTGTTCTTCTCGCCCCTTGCCTTTTCGCGCTGGCCGGTGACCGCCGCCCGCACCTTTTGCAGCAGGATGTCGCGGGCGGTGGGCAGGTATACGGCCTTGACGTCGAGATCGGATTCCGGCGTCGAAGTCCCGTAGAGGTGCGAGCCGAAGGTCATGCGCATGATCGTCCTCATAGCAATGTCCTCATAGCCTGGGATCCACAGGTTCGCTTTCCAGCGCCAGGACGCCAAACACGGCCTCGTGGACGCGATACAGCGGCTCTCCGGCAACAAAGCGTTTCAGCGCCTCGTGTCCCAGGGCGAATTCTCGCTGGGCCAGCGAACGCTTGGCGCCGACATTGCGTGCCTTCAGGCGCGCCAGGTGCTCGGGCGCGGTATATTCGGCGCCGTATATGATGCGCAGATATTCGCGGCCGCGGCATTTGACGCCCGGCTGGATCAGGCCCTTGGCGCCCTTGACCGTAAAGTCGAGCGGCTTGACGACCATGCCTTCCATACCGGC
>CAMLPZ010000065.1 GCA_946482045.1 uncultured Asticcacaulis sp. | reverse complement strand
CCTGTAAGTCGTTTGACCAATTCACATCAGTATCGCGTTCGCCTGCCTTTTCCGCTGCAAAGGACCCGACCCATGCGCAAATTCAACCTGGCGTTCACCGCCGCCCTGTCTGTCCTGGCCATCGCCGCTTGCCAGCAGGCCCCCTCCGTCGCCGCTGATGGCGCGGCTACTCCGGTTAACTCTGAGGCCACCAAGACCTTGCCGTTTACGGTAACAGAGGTCGCTACCTTTGATTCGCCCTGGGCCATAACCTTCCTGCCCGGCACTGGCTCGGCGCTCATCACCGAAAAAAGCGGCAAGCTGAAATGGCTGGACGACAAAGGTGCGGTTCGCGACGTCGCGGGTGCACCAACGGTGTCCGATGACGGGCAAGGCGGTTTGGCCGATGTCATCCCAGCGCCTGATTATGCAACGTCGAACGTCATCTATCTTAGCTGGTCCGAAGCGCAGGGTGACGTGTCGAGCGCGACGGTCGGCACGGCTAAGCTGGTCCTGGATGCGGCCAAGCCGCGCCTTGAAGGCCTTAAAGTCATTTGGCGCCAGACCAAGGGCTATGGTGCGGATGTCCACTATTCGCAGCGCCTGGTGATCTCTCCGGACAAAAAATATCTGTTCGTTGCGTCGGGAGAGCGCGGCCAGAAGACACCGGCTCAGGACATCAAGAGCAATGTCGGCAAAATCGTCCGCCTGAACCTGGATGGTACGCCGGCGGCCGGTAACCCGTTTGCCGGACAGGGAGGTGACGCCGATCAGGTATGGACGGCCGGCCATCGCAACATCCTTGGCATGGCCTTCGATGATAAGGGGCAGCTATGGGCACATGAGCATGGGCCCAAGGGCGGCGACGAGATCAATCTGATCGAGAAGGGCGTCAACTATGGCTGGGCGACGGTGTCGAACGGTGACGATTATGACGACACCCCCATCCCCGATCACCCGACGCGCCCCGAATTCCGCGCGCCGAATGTTTTCTGGAATCCGTCGATCGCGCCTTCAGGGATGATTATCTATTCGGGTGCCGGCTTCCCGCAATGGCAGGGTGACATGTTCATGGGGGCCTTGCGCGGCCAAGCCCTTTACCGCGTTGAACTGGACGGCGGTAAGGTCCAGGTTCGGGACCATTGGGACATGGGTACGCGCATCCGCGAAGTCGAGCAGGGGCCGGATGGCAACATCTGGTTGCTGGAGGACGGCGGCGGCGATCCCGGCGGCCGTCTGTTGAAGCTCTCACCCAAGGGTTAAGCTCTTTTCAAATTGGCCGGGAGTTTCTATGCTCCCGGTCATGATCAAGTCCTTGCCGGAGTGGCTGCAGCGCGCCCTGCGCAACCGTGTTTTCCTATTGTCGCTGGCTTTGGCCGCGATGATCGTGGGACTGGCATGGTCGTATCTGCAGAACGATTTCCACCGCGGCCAGCTGGATCCGAAGATTCCGTTCCAAATCTACGTTCCGCCGGAAGCACCGGATTACCGCAAGGCGGATAGCTGGTTTCTCAATCCGGCTATTGCGAAGTATTCGGCGGATCCACGTAAGGTGGACGTCTTCTTCATACATGCCACCAGCTATAACGGCGGCGGCGGCTGGCTTGGCCCCATAGACAAGGGCTCCGCAGTCCGCGAAGTCGAACAGGTGCAACTGCCCAACTATGCAGGACCGTTCGCCATCGGCGGAAACATCTATGCCCCCAAATACCGCCAGGCCAGCCTTTTCACGCAGTTGACGGGCCGCGAGGATGCGCGCCAGGCGCGCGAGTTCGCCTATACCGACATCGACGCCGCCTTCGAGCGTTTTCTCAAGACGCGCAAAGGCGGCAAGGGCTTCGTCATCGTCGGGCTGGAGCAGGGGGCATTGCTGGCACAGAAGCTGATACGCACGCGCATTGTCTCCGATCCCGACCTCAAGGCGCAGCTTGTTGCCGTCTACCTCCTCGAAAGCCTGGTGCCGGTGGAGATCAACGGCAAGTCCTATCTCGACCTGCCGGCCTGCGCGTCGCGGATGCAGACAGGGTGCGTCGTCGCCTATCAAACCGTCGCTTCCGAGGAGCCGGAAAGTCTGTTGCTGCTCCTGCGGCGTGGCGTTTACTGGAATGAGGCCGGATACCTTGAGGCGCTCGATAGCCGTCCAGCCATCTGTGTCAACCCGTTGACCGGTGCTGCCGGCGGTGGTGGCGTGGATGAAAAGGCGTCGATGGGCGCGACCAATGCCACGGGACTGGAATGGGGCACATTGCCGCCGCTGATCCCGCACAAGGTATCGGCGCGGTGCGTGCGCGGGCTTCTGACCGTGGATAAGCCGTCGTCGCCGGCTTTCAAACCTGCGGATACCTGGGAGGGCGCACGCAAAGTCAACAGCTACAACCTGTTCTATGGCGATCTCCAGGCCGACTTCCAGGTGCGTGTCGACCTGTTCCGCGCCGCACCAGAGAGAAATTGACTATAACAAATTGACTTACTGGCGCGGCGCGGACTAGGTCGTAAACTCATAAATATATCCGTCATGGTGCCAGGGCATTTGTGCGGATACCAGGAGAAAAAACGAAGGAAATGCTTACATTTTCGAGATTTTTCGACGCCGTAGTCCGTGCAAATGGACGGCATCGTTCCGACGGCGAAATGGCCTCATCCTGCGGCGTCGACGCGCTTGGCCGTAGGTTGGCTACGGCCGGCGCCCATCTCCTGGCATTATTTCGCCATTTCCGCCGCCATGACGAATATATTTATGAGTTTACGACCTAGAGCATGATGCGTTCAGGTCGAACCGCCACCATGTGCTAGATTTTTGTTTTGACGCGATATTTTGCCAAAAACCGCTGCACACTTTTTGGCACATCGCTCTAACTGCCTGGAAGACAGGCGGCGAGGGAATATAATGGAACAGACAGATCAGACTCCCCGGGCCATTCCGGACAGCGTGACGATCTGCATTACCAGCTGCGGCCGCCTGGACCTGCTGGAAAAGACGCTTGAGAGTTTTCAGCGCTATAATATCGGCGGTAAGTACATCGTTTCGGAAGATTCGGCTGACGAAGGTGTCATCAAAGCCGTCAAGGCGCGCATGCCCTACGCCCTGGTGCTGACGGGCGAGGGGCGCACAGGCCTGATGACCTCGATCGACCGCATCTATTCGGCGGTCAAAACGCCGTATCTTTTCCACCTGGAAGACGATTGGGCTTTCGATGGTCCGGTCGATTGGGAAGGCGCGCTTGCGGCGTTCGACGCCAATCCCAGGATCACCAATGTTACCGTCCGGGCGTTCGATGAAATCAAGGGCAAGTACCGCCGGCGCTCGACACCTGAAACCTATGCCGGACGCGAATTCGCCCATATCAGCCCCAAGGCGCATCCGGAATGGTTTGGCTGGTCGCCCAATCCTGGCCTGTTCCGCACCGAAATCTATCACCGTTTCAAGCCGTTCAACCGCGTAACCCCGGACCGTATGTCCGCAATCATCAAGGAGGTCGGCACCCAGGCCTTCCTGCTCCCGGGCGTAGCGCGCCACATCGGCCACGGCCGCAATGTCTCGGACCCCGGCACGGCCCCGCGTCCCAAGACCAAGATCGGCAAATATATCCGCTTCTGGAAGTACCAGCTCTATTACGCCGGCATCCTCAAATCGCCTTTTTAACGGCATTTTCTGGTGAGTGGCCAGCGGCTCGGTGTTGGGAAATGCGACAAGGCAAACAACCGGTACTGCCGGATTTTGGTGGATAGCCGGTGCATTTTGAAGTCAGTTCAGACACGTTCAGGATGCGTCCATGTCCAAGATCGATTTCAAATCCGAATATAAGTCGCTCTATAGCGCCCCGTCGAAGGACTTTGTCCTGATCGATGTGCCCCCCCTGCCATACCTGATGTACGATGGCGCGGGCGATCCCAATACGGCGCCGGAATACAAGCACGCGGTCGAAGCCCTCTATTCCCTGTCCTACACGCTGAAATTCATGTCGAAGCGCGCCTTCGACCGCGATTATGTCGTGGGGCCGCTGGAAGGGCTGTGGTGGGCGGAGGATATGGGAACTTTCGTCACGCGGCAGAAGGCGAAATGGTCGTGGACCATGATGATCCTGCAACCTGACTGGATTACCGCCGATCACGTCCGGGCGGCCTTATCCGAAGTCATGATGAAGAAGGGGCTGCCGGGCGTGGAGAAGGCGCGGCTGGAAGTGTTGGATGAAGGCCTGTCCGCCCAGATTCTGCACATCGGTTCATACGATGAAGAAGGCCCGACGCTGAAGCGGCTGCACGAGGAGTGGCTGCCGGCCAATGGTCTGAAGGAAACCGGCAAGCACCACGAAATCTATCTTGGCGATCCGCGCAAAGTCGCGCCGGAAAAGCTCAGGACCCTGCTCAGGCAGCCGGTGAAGCGAATTCAATAAAGAATGCCCGCGCTTTTGCGGCATCGTCGGCGATAGCGATCTTTAACTCCTCGAACGAAGCGAACTTGGCTTCGGGACGGATGAAATCCAGCAGTTCGGTTTCGACGACCTGACCGTAGACCTCCTCGGCAAAGTCGAACAGGTAGGTTTCCAGCAGTTCGATGTCGCCGCCCACGGTCGGGCGGATGCCGATATTGCTGACGCCGTTGACCACCCGGCCGTCACCGAAGCGGGTGCGCGTCACATATATGCCGTAGCGGGGGCGTAAGTATGCGCCCAGCTTCAGGTTAATTGTCGGGAAGTCGATCGTCCGGCCCTGTTTGGCGCCGTGAATGATCTCGCCGAGGAAGGCCTGCGGACGGCCAAGAATCTGGGTTGCGCGCGAGATGTCTCCGGCCAGCAGGGCCTCACGCACCGATGAGGACGACAACTTGTTGCCGGCGTCGTCCGTTTGGCAGGGCAGGATGTCGGTCGTGTAGCCAAAACGCCGGCCGAACTCGCTCAGGTCCTCGGCCTGCCCCTGGCCGCGCAGGCCGAAGCGGAAGTCGAAACCTGCCGAGACGTGGCTGAGGCGCAGTTGCTCGGCCAGAATCAGCCTGGCGAAGTCTTCGGCTGTCAGTTGCGACATGCGCCGGTCGAAGTCGAGCACGTAGACATAGTCGACGCCGAGCGCCGCAAAGGCTCGCAACTGCTGCGAAAGGTCCATCAGCCGGAAGGGCTTGCCTTCCGGATGGAACAGGCTCTGCGGATGGGGCTCGAAACAGATGACGGCGGACGGCTTGCCATTGGCCCTTGCCGCAGCTACCGCCGTGGCGATGACCTGCTGATGGCCCATGTGGACACCGTCGAAACTGCCGATCGCCGCAGCCGCGCCGTCGGGCAGATCCGAAGCGGTGGGCTCGGCATCGTCCTGCACATAGCGTTGCGCGTCCAGGCCGAGGTAGTGGATCTGGATTCCAGCCGGACGCAGGGCAGGGGGCAGGTTGGGGAACATAGGAATTTGACTTAAGGGCGTTTCGGCGCGATGACAACGGCTGTACCGTCGACAAAGGTTTTGTTGCGTACCTTGACGACGGTCGACAGGGTGACGTGGCCCGACTTCAGGTCGATATCGGTGATGGTGAGGGTGACAGTGACTTCATCGCCCGGACGCACAGCGCGTTTAAAGTTCAGCGACTGCGAGACGTAGATGGCGCCTTGGCCGGGCAGGTCTCCGGCCAGCGTCGCGGAGATATAGGCGCCCATCAGCATGCCGTGGGCGATACGCCCCTTGAATGGAGACGCCAGCGCGAAGGCTTCGTCGACATGGACCGGGTTATGATCGGTCGAGACATCAGCGAAGGCATTGATGGCCGCGTCATCGACCGTGAAGACACGTGACGCCGTCTGTTCCAGGCTGAGTTCGTCGAGGTAATAGGCTTTGCTCATAAGGCATCCCGCAAGATTTCTGTTCATCTAGAGCGATATGCCGAAAAGTGTAAGCGGTTTTCGGCAAAATATCGCGACAAACAAAAAACGGAGAGCGATATGCCGAAAAGTGTAAGCGGTTTTCGGCAAAATATCGCGACAAACAAAAAACGGAGAGCGATATGCTGAAAAGTGTAAGCGGTTTTCGGCAAAATATCGCGACAAACAAAAAACGCGCGCGTTGTGGCGCGGTCGTCTTGGTGAGGAGGCGAGGCAAGCCAGAAACATGTCCTGCGCCGGGACAGGGCGGCAAGTTTCGTGTTTCACCGTCCGTATTTGTTTGCGACTTTCACCATATTTCGTGGTTAATATAGCTTATATTATTGAATTATATAGATAAAATTCAAAAACGACCTTAACCTGATTTTATCCACTTTGCTTCATATTGGCTCATGTCTTATCCGAAGGGCCCGCACGTTGCGGGTTCACTTAGAAAAAGTGGGGCGTTCACTCATGGCCATCGATATGTCCATGCCGGTCCTGGTAGTCGACGACTACAAGACCATGCTGCGGATTATCTCGAACCTGCTCAAGCAGCTGGGTTTCGAGAATGTTGAAGAGGCTTCGGACGGTACCGAAGCGCTCGAAAAAATGAAAAAAGGTTCCTACGGGCTGGTCATCTCCGACTGGAACATGGAGCCGATGACGGGCTATGAGCTGCTGCTCAAGGTTCGCGCCGACGACGGTCTGAAGCGGACGCCGTTCATCATGGTCACCGCCGAAAGCAAAACCGAGAACGTTATTGCCGCCAAGAAAGCCGGCGTTAACAATTACATTGTTAAGCCTTTTAATGCCGCGACTCTCAAGCAGAAGATCACGGCTGTTCTCGGCGAGTTCTAAGTCTCTTTTTGGATTAAATCATTATGGCCATGCCAGCAGAAAAACGAGACGCGTTTGATTCGGGGGATTTCGATCCCGCGATGGTCGGCGAACTCGAACCCAAGCTGATCAATCTGATGCAGCAGTCGGAAGCGCTGGTCGCCCTGATGCGCGGCTTCTTTCAGCAACTGGACAAGCGCCGGTCTGAAGAGTTCAGCATCATTGCCGGCTATATTGCCAAGGCGAAGGAAGAGATCCGCGAAATGCGTCCGCACGACATTTCGCAAGATCGCATCCCGACCGCCGGCGCTGAGCTGGAAGCGATCACTCGCGATACCGAGAACGCTACCCACGCCATCATGAACTCGGCAGAAGCCATCATGGGCTACGACGGCTCCGACCCGGACTACAAGACCAAGGTCGACGACGAGGTCATGAAGATCTTCGAAGCCTGCTCGTTCCAGGATATCACCGGCCAGCGCGTATCGAAGGTCGTCAACGTCCTGAAGCAGATCGAGGAACGTGTCGGCCGCCTGGCCAGCACGCTCGGCATCGATGATGGCGCGCCGAGGGAAATGTCGGCGGAAGAGAAGCGCCGTCACGACTTGCTGCTGAACGGTCCCGCTATTGGCGGTCCGGAAACGAAGCAGGACGCTATTGACGCCATGTTCGACGAGGCACCGGCGGCCCCTGCCGTGACGCCCGACGCTCTGGCGGCCAAGGCGCCTGCACAGCCTCCGGTGGCGAAAGCGCCCGAACCCGCGCCCAAGCCCGCGGCGGCCCCTGCCGCCAAGGCTCCTGAACCCGCTCCGGCGCCGAAACCGGCTGCTCCGGCTCCCGCGCCAGCCCCTGCGCCGGCAGCCGAGGAAAAGAACAGCCAGGACGACATAGACGCGTTGTTCGACATTGCCCCCGAAGACATGGGCAAGACGAACAGCCAGGACGATATCGACGCCCTGTTTGACTAAATGGGTCGTGCCTTCCGAATTTGGAGCCAGGAAACGCCCGAATAACAAGCAAAGACGCTGACAAGCGGCCTTCGAGAGCCGCGGGCGGATATATTGCGATGGTGCGAGAATGCGGTGGCCGATGGCCGCCGCGTTTTTGCGTTTACCAGCGTAAGCCTTCGGCAACGTAGCGCGCCTGAGCGGTCTCAACGTCCAGAAGCTTCTTGAGCATCAGAGGGTCGAGCGTGCCGGTATCGTCGGTGGCTTCCAGCGCATGGATGCCGGCGGCGATGAACAGAAGATCCAGCCCCTGGCCGTTGGCGCCCAGCACGTCGGTCGGCAGGCCGTCGCCGATGGCCAGAATCCGCGACTTGTCGTGGGCGCGGCCGGTCTGGCGGTCCAGTTCGGCGTAGCACATATCGTAGATGGGGGCGTAAGGCTTGCCCGCCATGATGACCTCGCCGCCCATGGTGGCGTAGAGATCAGCCAGCGAACCGGCGCAGATGATGATCTTGTCGCCGCGCTGCACGACCTTGTCCGGATTGGCGCAGATCATGACCAGCTTACGTTTAACGGCGATTTCGAACTGTGGGCGGTACTGCTCGGCCGTGTCAGTTTCGTCATTGTACGGCGAGGTACACGAGATGAAGGCGGCGGTTTCCGGTGTGCCGTCCAGCGTGATGTCGATACCTTCGTAGAGCGACTGTTCGCGCGGATCGCCGATGCGCCAGGCTGGGCCGGTCGGCGCGAATTTGCGCAGGTATTCGCGCGTGGCATCGCCGGAGGAAATGACGGCTGAGAAGCCGTCCTCCATTATGCCCAGGCTGGCCAGTTGCGCGACCAGACTGTCGCGCGGGCGCGGCGAGTTGGAGATCAGCACGACCGGTCCGCGCTCGGCCTTGAACCGTTTAAGCGCCTCGTAGGCGGGCGGAAAGTGCTGACGGCCATTATGGATGACGCCCCAGATATCGCAGAAGATGGCATCATACTGGTCGGCAACAGCCGACAGACCGGACAGCAGTTCGGGTTGGGACATTCCACACTCGCAATAGGCGCAACAGTTGCGCGCTGTTTAGCGAGTAGAGCGTGGCAGGGAAAGGGTTGTGACGCTATTTCCCGTGCGTCAGACAAAGAATTTCGCCATTCGGCGAGGCGATCATGATCGCGGTTCCGCCTTTTGTTCCGGGTGGTTCGTTCCAGGTGCCTCGAATAACCCAGTTGCCGTTATAGCGCGATACGCCCGGTGGATCGGCGTACGGGTAATCCAACCGAACGACTCGGAGAGGCTGTTGCCGCTGCATACTCTCGCTGCCATAGACTTGGTTGAATACCTCCGCTGCAAATCGTACTACCGTTGCTTCGTCAGGCAGAGGGTAGGTCTTGACGTTAAATGCCGATAGGCCCGAAATGTCAGGGCGCGAACACATTAGGAAGATGTCTTCGCCCAGTCGGCTAAGCACCTCTTCTTTGCGCGTGATCGAAGGCTCGTCACGCTGCGAGTGCAGGGAACCCGGCTGCGAACAAGCGCCAGTAAATGTCAGCAGAACTGCGGCAACATATAGGCGCCTTAACTTCATGCCCGGCGGCGGACCTGGGGCAGGGTCGACTTGATGAAGCCGGCAGGCGGATCGGTCTCCGCCAATACCTGCTCCTTGATGGCGCGCGGCTCGCCGAACAGGTGACCCTGGGCGTAGCCGATTTCGAGGTCCAGGATGTCGACGACCTGTTTTTCGTTTTCGACCTTCTCCGCCACGACTTCGATGCCGTAGCGCGCCAGCAGCGACGCATAGTCGCCGGCGTGAATGTCCTTCATGAACTTCAGGACCGGCTTGCCTTCGATGTTCAGAAGCTGATCGAGCAGGATGCTGGCGCTCACCTTGACAAAGCGGACGTCGGAACGGTGCAGGTCCTGCAGGTCGAAGTCGATGCTGGCCACCTTGTCGATCGAGAAACGGAAGCCCAGGTCAGCCAGCTTGGCCATGTTGCGCGCTTCGGCCGAACCGCGCGACGCGAACGCGTCCTGGCCCAGTTCGAAGATCAAGGCGCCGGCAAGATCCCGGTTCTCGTTGAGAAATTCCAGGAATTGCGGGAAGAAGGTGTCGTCGCGCAGCGAGGTCAGCGAAATATTGCAGAAGATGCCGATGCGGCGATCCTGCTTGGCCAGGCGACGGACGATCTGCACACAACGGAACAGCAGCAGGTTGTCGATGGACGGCACAAGACCTTCGGCATCCGCGACGTTCAAATATTCTGCGGGCATCAGCACGCGGCCCGAGACGTCGCGCAGGCGTGAGAAGCTTTCGTAGAAGATGGTCTTACGCTGGGGCAGGCTGACCACCGGCTGAAGATACAGATCGACCCGGTTCTGCGTCAGGGCGTCGCGGATGGTCTCGATCAGAGCCAGGCTCTGGGCCTCGCGTGCACTACGGGGCTGTGCCATGACGGCGGGCGCCGCCTGCCATTCGGTCAGGCGGTCCTCAATGCTCTCGCCCAGCTTCTTGACGAGGTCTTCCAGCATCCGGACCTCGGAGGTCAGTTCTTCGGATCGCGAGGTGCGCTGGTTCTGCACGCGGTCGGCCAGTTCAATCATGTCTTTCTGTGTCGAATCGATCGCATCGACCATCAGCCGGTGCGCTTCACGGACCTGCTCGATGTCGCGGGTGACGCGCATTTCGACCAGTCGCTGGCCGACGAAGACGTGAAAGGCGACGCAGACGCCGAGACAGCCAAGCATGGCCGCGACTGCGGTCGCGGGCTCGGACGCGCCGTTGTACAGGGTCGCGCCCAGGCTGGCGGACAGCAGAAGATAGGTGCCCATCAGCAGGACTGGGGTGAGTTTTCTCATCGAGGCTTCCGTGGCCGCAAGTCGGGCGCAGATAGAATCATCGCGCTACTATGAGACGATTTGCATGTCCCGCAAAGAGGCTTGTTAACTATTGCCCAAGGCGGTCGGACCAAGCATGCGACCCCTAAGAAATCTAGATTATGCCGTCGGTGCTGCGGCGGAAGGGGCCCGCGTAGGACTGGTCGACGATGCGGCGGCGGTCCGGACCGAAATAGTTCTTACACCGGATGAAGGGACGGGGCCGCATGATGACGCTGTCCAGACGGCCAAGCAGGGCGCGCGCGGTCAGCGGCTTCACGACGAATTCGTTGACGCCGGCGTCGCGCGCCTGGATGACGCGCGAACGTTCCGAATGCCCGGTGATCATGATGATGGGCAGGTAGGGGTTGGTGCTGTCGGTCGCGTTGCGCAGCATCTTGGTGAATTCGACGCCGTCGATGGGATCCATGTTGAAGTCGACCAGGGCGATGTCGGCGGGAAACTGGCGCAGCATATCGAGCGCCTCCGCGCCATCGCGCGCTTCGCGGACATTCCGGATGCCGGAGCCTTTCAAGATGGCGCCAACGATCGATCGCATGTGCTGGTTGTCCTCAACCAGCAGGATTTTCAAACTGCTGTAATCGGCCATGATCCTGGTCGAAGCGTGTGTGCGGTGAAGGCGCCTTTGACTGATATTATTGTACGGCGCGATTCGCTGTTATGAAGAACAGCGTAACATTTTCAAGCAAATAATTCGCCTGTCTGTAAAAGACTGGTCTTTTCTGGCCTGTCCATGCCGCCGTACCTCTGGAAGGCGGCGGATGAATGAGCGACAATCTCAGGTTGTGATCATCAGGCTTGGGTCCATGCGGCGGTCGCCCCATTTGAGTCGCCAGCACAGATGCGGACCGGTGGCGCGGCCGGTGGCGCCCACCTTGCCTATGACCTGGCCGGGATAGACGCGCTGCCCTGTCCGGACAACGACTTCCGACTGGTGGAGGTACATGGAGATCAGGCCCTGGCCGTGGTCGATGAAGACAAGGCCGCCTTCGTAGAACATGTCCGGTTCCGCCAGAACGACCAGGCCCGACTGTGGCGCGCGAATCGGCGTGCCCGTCGGAGCGGCCATGTCAAAGCCGTAGTGCGGGGCGCCTGGCGTGCCGTTCAGGATGCGTTGATTGCCGAAACGGCCGGACACGCGGAAATCGCTGAGCGGAAACTGGAAGGGCTTGTGGAAGCCGTCCTCGATGGCACGGCTGGCAAAGGCCAGGTTCTTGAGTTCGGCGTCGCGTTTAATGCGTTCAAGGACATCGGGCTCGGTCGGCGTCACGGTCTGCTGCGGCAGTCCGTCGACCCTTTGGATATCGTAGACGGTCGGCGCGATGGCCAGCATGACGCTGGTCGCCCGGCCGTGATCCTTGACGCTGATCCGGCAGGAGGACGGCGAATCGCGGTCGAAACCCACATAAAACCAACCGTCGGCAGTGGCGCGACCGCGTGGGCTTCCGTCGACCCAAAGCTCGGCGAACGGCGCGCCCTGTCCGACGCAATAGCCGCCCTGGACGAAGCGTCCCTTCAGGTTAAAAGGCAGCATGGGGTCAAATTCCGGCGTAGCTACCGCCGGATAGGCAGCCGCCACACCAAGGCCGCCCAAGCTCGCCAGAACGTTCCTGCGGATCAGGCCTTCAGGTTTTTCCATCGGGCCGTGGCTTCCTCGGGGCCGGCATAGGCCTCCTGCGTGCGGGGGTTCCAATATTTCAGCGCCTCCAGAGGGATCTGGCGGCCAGACACCGCGCAGATGACGAACTTGCCGGGCCGCATGACGCTGTATTCGCCGTCTCCATACTGGAGGACGGCCTGGCCGGGCAGGAGGGGCTGGGAGGAATGCATGTTCATGTCATGAACATATGACGCCCGGCGGTGCTAATCAAGATCAGAACAGGCTGCCTTGCTGTGGCGGCGTGACCCCGGGCTTTCTGACCGCCGGTTTGGGCGCGGGCGGTGCGCCTTCGCCAACGGTGACGTCAAGCTTGCGATTGCCCTTGAAGGTCAGCTCCAGTCCTTCGCCGGCGGAAACCATGTCGGGCGCGGTGACGAGCTGGCCATCCTTGCGATTAACCCGGGCAAAGCCCAACTCCAGCGGCCGGTCAGGATCGAGGCTGGTGCGCAGTTGGTCCAGGCTTTTCAGCCGTTCGGCGCGCTGATTGAGCGATCGCATCATGGCCTCGGACAGGCGGCGCGAGAGTTCCGGCAGGCGCTCACCCTTCTGCGTGACGGTGCGGCGCAGAGTTTCCTCCAGGCGGCGCGACAGATCGGGCAGGCGTTCGCCCTTGGTCGTGGCGATACGTTTCAGGCCGTCGCCCAGGCGCGCGGCCAGTTGCGGCAGGCGGGCGTGGCTTTCGGTTACCTCAAGCTTGCGCGTCATAGCGGCCGCCAGTCGCTGCGACGACACCGCCAACTGATCGGTCTTCAGGCGCTGCGGCTGTTCCAGCAGGCCCGGCCGGAAGCGCGCCGAGGTGCGTTGCAGTGCGACTTCGTGGGCGTTAAGGTTGGCTGTCAGGCCGCCGCTCAGGCGGTGCGACACGAAGTCGAGCCGCTGCTGCGCCGTGTCGATCAGTTCCTGAGGCTTGGGCAGGGCGCGGCTCAACAGGGCAACGCGCTCACGCCTGGTTTCCAGTATTCTGGAAATGATCGCCTGGCGGCGGCGTTCCAGGTCGGAGACGAAGGCGCGCAGTTCGCCGAGCACCGGCGTCGCCATTTCGGCGGCGCCCGTCGGTGTCGGCGCGCGCCGGTCCGAGACATAGTCGATCAGTGTCGTGTCGGTCTCGTGCCCGACCGCCGAGATGACCGGGATGGTGCAGGCCGACACAGCGCGCGCCAGGCCTTCGTCATTGAATGGCCACAGGTCCTCGACGCTGCCGCCGCCGCGCGCGACGATGATAACGTCGGGACGCGGCAGGCCATTCTCACTAGCCTCGAAGCCTTTCAGGGCGCGGATCACCTGCGGCGGCGCGGTGTCGCCCTGGACGACGACCGGCCAGACGATGACGCGGCACGGCCAGCGGTCGCGGATACGGTGCAGGATATCGCGGATGACGGCCCCGGTCGGCGAGGTGACGACGCCGATGACCTTAGGGGCGAAGGGTAGCGGACGCTTGCGGTCGGCGGCGAACAGGCCCTCGGCGTGAAGCTTTTGTTTGAGCCGTTCGAGTTGGGCCAGCAGGGCGCCGACGCCCGCCACTTCCATTTGTTCGATAACGATCTGATATTTCGATGAAGCCGGAAACGTCGTGATGCGGCCGGTGACGATGACTTCGAGGCCGTGGTCGGGCTGAGCCTGCAGGCGCGACACCTGGCCCTTCCAGACGACGCCATCGATCGCCGCCTTGTCGTCCTTGATCGTCAGATAGACGTGGCCAGACGAATGGCGTGTGACCTTAGAGATTTCGCCGCGCAGCCGGACGTGATCGTAGGTGGTTTCAAGCGTACGCTTCAGCGCGCCGGCCAACTCGGAGACGGAGTAGGGGGCGGCATTGGATGATTCGGTCAGCAGGTCGGCCATGAAGCTTTTTAGGCCGCGGCATTAATGCTGTCCATCAGTCACTGAGCGCGTCGAGCAGTTCCAGCAGCAAATTGATGATGTCGAGATAGAGCTCGATTGCCATATGCGTCGCGGCCTGCCAGGTGTTGATCCCGGCGGCTTGCTTGGCGGCCAGTTGGTTGAAGTCGTAGAGCAGGTAGATGGTGAAGAGGACGACGCCGAACAGGGCGGCACCACGCTGCAGCCAGCGCGGGATATTCATCAGCAGTCGTCCCACGGAAAAGACGATCAGCGCCAGCAGGGCCAGCAGCAGATAGTTGCGCAGAAAGGACATGTCCATGGGGTAGTGATGCGCCAACATCGCGGTCGCCAGCACGATCATGACGGTCAGGCCAAGCACATTGGCGCCGAGATTTTCGTCGACATTGACCAGGGCGATGGCGATGACGGCGCCCGTGAGCAGGGACCAGCCGGCGAAGATCAGGGTGGAAACCAACAGGGACTGATGTTGCCCCCAGAACAGCAGCAACAGGAAGAGCACGATGCTGCTCAGGCCAAAAGAGCCGCTGACGCCGGCCAGCGCGCCTTTTTTGATCACCAAATCGACCTGGCCTTTTTCGTTCGTCTTGGCCGTCACCCATGCGACACCCATGCGGTGAAACGCGCGAATACGCGACAATGTCACCATGGCCCCCAGCCAGGTGATCAGCAGTTGCAGCGCCAGAATGAAAAAGGTCTTGCTTTGTAATGTCGGGAAGAACTGGCTGAGCGCCGATCCCAGGACATCACCGTTCCAGTCGCCCCCCATAGGCCCCCTCCCGACGGATATTCCGGCAGGAGAAGCCCTATGGGGGATTTTGTCAATACAGCGTTATGTGGCGGACAGGCGATAGAGCGCGCTGCCGTGTGAGGGCAGGTCGGCACTGACCCGGCCGGTCGCCGCGTTTAGATCCTTGCGCGCCCACAGATCGCGAACCTTTACTGTTTTGAGGTCCAGGTATTTCAGGTCCAGGCCCACTGCCTTCGTCTTGTCGGTGGTATTGAACAGGGCGAGATAGGTGTCGCCATTGTCGGCCTTGGCCGTCCAGATACGCATGCCATCGTTCACAAACCACGGCATATTGCCGTGGCTCTTCTGGTTGACGGCCAGGACTTCGGGGTTAGTCAGCAGCGCCAGGGTCGGGGCATCGAGGTGGCGCAGGTCGCCGCCCATGATCAGCGGCGAGCGTGCGATCGACCACAGGGTCATCAGGGTCTGCTGTTCATCGGGCGTGAACTTGGTGTCGCGACTTCCCAAGGCCAGCCGGCCGAGCGGCAGCATGTCGGCGTCGGGCCAGCGGCCGGGGAGGCGATACTCATTCCAGTTTTCCAGGCGCGTGAACTGTTCGTCGAGCAGGCGCCATTCGTCCCAGAAGTCGTCGCTGATCCGCCACATCTCGGCGTATTTCGCCACGTGGGCGTGGCGGGGGACAGCGGTTTCGCCCGGGGACAGCGACAAAATAATCGGCCGGCCCGTGGCCACAATTGCCTTGTGCGCCGCCTCGATTTCGGCCGCATGGGAGTCGTAGGGGCGGCTCATGTCGTCCATCTTGATGAAGTCGACGCCCCACGAGGCGTAGAGCTTGAAGACGGAGTTGTAGTAGGCCTGCGCGCCCGGCTTGGACATGTCGACGCCGTACATGTCCGGGTTCCATGGGCAGGTGCTGGACGTGTCGGCGATGTCGCGCGCACGGTATTGGGTGCCGAGGACCGGCAGATTCTTTTCGACCGCCAGACGCGGAATCCCGCGCATCAGGTGGATGCCGAAACGCAAGCCCATGGCGTGGACTTGCTTGGCGATGGCCGTGAAGCCGCTGCCGTCGGCGGACGACGGGAAACGATTCGGCGCTGGGATCAGCCGACCGTAGCCATCCATCGACGGCACCGGGTTGCTATTATAGGTGTAACTTACGGCTTCGGGCTCATACCACTGGATGTCGATGGTGAAAATGTCGTAGCCGGACGGCAAAAGCTTGTCGGCCATGATCTTGGCCGTTTCCAACGACTGCGCCTCGGTAATGGTGGTGGCGAAGCTGTTCCAGCTGTTCCAGCCCATGGGCGGCGT
>CAMLPZ010000064.1 GCA_946482045.1 uncultured Asticcacaulis sp. | reverse complement strand
ATCAATGTTCGCACATTAAATCAATAGGATGATTAGGTTTTTACCCTAGAGCGATATGGCGAAAAGTGTAAGCGGTTTTCGCCTTAAATATCGCGACAAAACAAAAACTTAGATCGGCATGATTTTCCACTTAAAATCATACCGATCTAAATGTCTCGACTTCCGCTACGAACGCCCGGAGCCATGCGAAGGGCGGGCAAGCCGCGTGCTCGGACCTTGCCTCTCTATTTTTCGGAACCCTACTCCGCCGTCAGCGATCGGAACAGGCTGGCTTCGAAATCGATCAGGATGTCGGCGTATTCGACGCTTTCCAGCTGACGCGACTGGCTCTTATACAGCCGTGCCATGCGGAACTTCCAGAACGAGACGATGTGGTTCAGGATGCCAAGCTTCTCGCCCAGATCGAAGAACAGGTTCGACCCGCGCATCAGGAACTGGCGGAACGGCTCAGGATTGCGCTCAACCGCCAGGGCGATATAGACCTCGTCATAGTTTTCGAGGATGCGTCCGGCTTCGTGGATCGTCTTGACGATCGCCTTGGCGATGCGCGGACGCGCCCGGCGCAGATAGTTGCGCACCATGTCCTCATGCGTCGGCACGGGCTTATAGGTCGACAGGCCGTTCAGAACCTCGCGGATCGCGTCCTGAAGTTCGACATATCCCCACTTGTAATAGAGGAAACCACGCCAGCACATGATGCCGGCCGAAAACTGCTCGTCGCTCATGCCGAGCGTTTCCTTCAGTGGCCACAGTTCGCGGTCCAGTTGGTCCGACAGTATCTTGCTGCCGAGGCGTGACGCGCCCTGGCTGCCTTCGCCACCCAGCGCCGCGGCGACAAGATTTTCGATCTCGTGCGCCGTGAACTTGGCCATGCTTTGCAGATCGTTCGGCGAAATCTGGAAATATTTGCTGGACGCCCTTACATTCATCGCCAGCAGGTGTTCACGCAACAAGAAGGGATCCAGCGACGGTAGCCGGTCCATGCAGCGCAGGATTTCAACATCGCGGCTGCGCGACAGGTCGGTAATGCCGAGATAGGTCTTCATCAGCTGTTCGAAATTTGCCTGGCGGAAGAAGAAGGCACGACCGCCCAGCGTCAGGTCGTAAGGGTCGAACGGCAGGATGATCTTGGTCACGGTCTGACGGCTGCCCGCGAACAGGTGGCGTTCGTCGACGCGCAGATTGTGCTTCAGGATGATGGCGCGGTTCAAAGACGAATTCTCGAACAGCGGATTCTCGTTGTAATCCTCGTCGTCGCGGAAGGCGCGGTAAATGCGCGACAGGTTGAGCACGCGGTCCGATGACCCGCCAAAGGTCAGGTGCGCCAGGTTACGCATTTCGCGCGAAGTACGGAATTGGCTGTCAGCCAGCCGGGCCATTACGGGGGCTTCAACAAACACAGATACTGCTCCCTTTCCGGTAAGACCCGGTTATGCGTCGTCTTCCTCGCCGCCGACCACGCTCAGCGAATCTTCGAAATCCATAAGGATGTCACTGTATTCGGTGGGCGTCAGGCGCTTTTCGTTCATCGCATGGCTCATGCGGTACTGCCAGAACGACCCGATATGGCTTAATATCCCGATATTTTCGCCCAGCTCGAAAAACAGGCCCGGCCCGTCGAGCAAGAAGCGGCGGAACGGCCCGGCATTCTCGCCCTGGACGAGGGCGTGATAGGCCTGGTCATAGACGTTGAGCGTCCGGCCGACCCCCTGGATGGCATTGACGATCTTGCGCGCAAGGCGTGGGCGGACTTCGCGCAGATATTCCTTCAGCGCTTCATCGGCCGAGCCGACAGGCTGATAGCTGGCCAATCCTTCCAGGACTTTGCGCATCTCTTCCTGAAGTTCCAGGTGGCGCCACTTGAAATACAGGAAACCCCGCCACGAGAAGATACCGTCGGAGAACTCGTCTTCGCTCATGCGCAGTACACGGCGCAACGGCGCCAGTTCCATGTCGAGTTCGTCGGCCAGAATCTTGCCGGCCAGCTTGACGCCAGCCTCACCGGAGAAGCCGTCGCCGAACGCCGTGACGACAAGACGTTCGATTTCGGCGTTGGCGAAGCCGACCATGCGCTGGACATCAAAGGGCGAAATCTTGAGATAGCAGGCGCCCGGCTTAAAGCCATTGCGGCCCAGATGTTCACGCACCAGGAAAGGATCGAGCGACGGCAACTGATCCAGCAGGCGCAGGATCTGCACGTCGGCATTGGCCATCACGTCATCGATATTGAAATAGGCGCGGCAGAAGGCATCAAAACCGGTCTGGTTGACGAAGATCGAGCGCCCCCCCAGCTTGAGGTCCATCGGGTCGAATGGCAGGATGACCTTGGTCGCGGTGCGCTTGGAACGCGCGAACAGGTCGCGCTCATTGGCGCGAAGGGTATGCTTGACCAGGATGCACTTGTTCAGTTGCGAGTCGCGAAAGAACGGCCGCATCTGGTATTCTTTTTCGCGCGCCGACTGGAGATAGATCTGGGACAGGTTGAGTACACGGCTGGTCGAGGCCGTCTCCCCCAGATTGGCCAGATTACGGACATCGCGATTGTTGGCCTGGTTGCCTGCCGTTTTCGTATCCGCCGGCGTTGAAAAGGCATGAGCGTTCATGCGAGCGATTTCCTGTTCTGGCGCCGCCGCGCGACAAGACTTTCAAGACGATGCACGATGGCCGCAGCCTGGCCTTCCTGATCGAACGGAACGGTATTGAGCTGGATCAGGGCGTCGAGGTGGGCGTCGAGGATCTTTGCGTCCGCGTGGTCACCGGCCATGGCGATATAGGTGTTGAGCGAGCGGGTCGCCTGCTCGATCAGGCTCAGGCGGAAATTATGGGCGCGGCGTTCGGCGATCAGCAGCTTTTCGACCATGTGGGTCATAGTGGCGCGGTCCAGCCCTCCGCGAGCGCTCATCATGGCCCGCACGGCGTTTAATTCGACCGTCAGGGATTCACGAAACATGTTGCGTGAATACGTCTCGGCGGCCTGTTCGACATCCTCGTTGCGGCGGAGTAGCCCCGGATAGGTCTCGGCCCGGCGCCTCCGGCGATCGGGACCGGTATAGTCCAGCGAGGCGACGAAACGGCGTTTCTGCGTCAGGGCCGAGGCCAGCGCCTTCAGCAGCGAGCCCGTCGAAAACGGCTTGATGACGAATTCGTTGATGCCTGCATTGCGCGCGGTCGTGACGTCGCGCGCGCGCTGCCGGGCGGTGATCATGATGATCGGCACTTGCGGGTTGGCGAAGCGAGGATCGGGCGCGTGGGCTGCGGCGCGGATTTCGCGTACCAATTCGATCCCTGTCTTGCCGGGCAGCCCCCAATCAAGCAGAAGTACGTCCGGATCGTGGCCCTGCATCTGCTCGATCGCCTCTTCGGCGTCGCGGGCAAAGGTCAGGTTTTCGAATCCTGCGCCACGCAAAAGTTCAAGGATTAGCCGGCGCGACGCATCATGATCCTCGACCACGAGAACAGCGACGCGTGCACAGTCTACCTTGCGCAGCAATCGCTGGGTCTGAGAATGGGATGTCTTCATCGTATGACTGAATGGCCTCGAACGCGGCGCCCCGATACCGGAACAACACTCACAAAGATACCCGCCACACCTTAATTTGAAGTTGATCAAAGCACTGATTTTTATGGTTAAATTTATGTAAAGCCGAGCATCAACCCGCGCTTAACCGCTATATGTTACAGATACGGAATGCACCGCCGCGCCCTCCTTGTCACCTCGCTCAGCCTGCTGTTCACGACGTCGTCCGCGCTGGCCGGCGGCGCGCCCAAGAAAAAGGGCGGCGGGCCAGGCTTTACGCAGTTTCCGATGATGAGCGTGTTCACACGCGGCAATGGCCATCGTCATGGTACGCTGAGCATCGACATGGGCCTGTATTCCGACGACGCCAAGATGGTCGACCGCATCAAGCTTTACATACCGCGCCTGAAGGACGCCTATGTCAGGCGCCTCCAGGCGTATGCCAGCGGCCTGACCGCCTCCAGCCTGGTTGATGCCGACTATCTGGCCGCCCAACTCCAGACCGTTACCGACCAGGTCCTGGGCAAGTCCGGCGCCAAGGTCCTGATGGGTTCGATTCTGGTCAACTGATCCCTTTTCAATGCATGCAAAGGCACAATATTTTGCATTGCACAAAAAAGGTAATACCGGCATAATCTGTTTACCATGATAAGCGGCCACAAGCGCCGATTGGCAAAGGAATCATAGGGATGAGTGACGCGCCAGAACCGGGGTCGATGCCCGGCGCCGGTCCTTTCGAAAGTGGCTTGCGCATGATGGGCGCGCAGCAGCAACTGGCGGCGCGCAGCCTGATCAACCTGATCGAGATGATTTCCACGACCTCGCGGCGCTATGCCGAGGACACGCAGGCGTTCACGCGCGATGCCTATGAATTGATGAGGGAAGCATCTGAAACGCGTGACGCGGCCGCCCTGTCCGAGCTACAGCAAAAGTGGGCGAAGACCTGCCTGAAGTATGGCCAGGACCAGACCAAGGCCACCATGACCTTTGTCCAGCAATGCGGCAAGCAGGCGCTCAACTCCGCCGCACCGGCCAGCAGCGAGCCGAAAAAGGACTGACATTATGGAACTCAAAGGTAAGACGGCACTGGTCACAGGCTCGACCAGCGGCATTGGCCTGGCTATCGCCAAAGCGATGGCGGCCCAGGGCGCCAACATCATGCTCAATGGCCTGGGCGATGCCGCCGAGATCGAAAAGACCCGCTCCGAGCTGGCCGTCTCGGCTGGCGTCAAGGTGCTGTTCGACGGCGCCGACCTGACCAAGCCTGACGCCATCAAGTCCCTGATCTTCAACGCGCAGGACCAACTGGGTGGGGTCGATGTCCTGGTCAACAATGCCGGCATCCAGCACGTCTCGCCGATCGAAACCTTTCCCCCGGAAAAGTGGGACATGATTATCGCGCTGAACCTGACAGCATCGTTTCACACCACGCGTCTGGTGTTCGACGAGATGAAGGCGAGAAAGTGGGGCCGGATCATCAATATCGCATCCGCCCACGCCCTGGTCGCCTCGCCGTTCAAGTCGGCCTACGTCGCCGCCAAGCACGGCCTGCTGGGCTTCACCAAGACGATCGCGCTCGAAGGCGCCGAGTTCGGCATCACCTGCAACGCCATCTGCCCAGGTTACGTGAAGACGCCGCTGGTCGAAAAGCAGATCCCGGACACGGCCAAGGCGCGCGGCATCACCGAGGAGCAGGTCATCCGCGACGTGCTTCTAGCCGCCCAGCCGACCAAGCAGTTCGTGACTGCGGAGCAGGTCGCGGCCCTGGCCGTCTTCCTGTGTTCCGACGGTGGCAGCCAGATCAATGGCGCGCCCTTAAGCATGGACGGCGGCTGGGTGGCGCAGTAGTGGTTAGTTAAACGCTCACAGGGGCCAAGCCGCCCCCGCGGAGGCGTTCGCGACAGCGAACTGCCGTGAGCGAAATAACCGTTACTTATCGAAATTTTATCAAAACGGCGCGTCTGACTTACCGCTTCACAACGCCGGCTCAGTCATAAGTTTCACTTCTTTGTGAAGAAGGAAACATCCCGTGCGCAAGACCTCCATCAAGCTGACCGTTCTCGCCGCCGTCGCCGCCTCCCTGGCCGTCGCCGCCTGCACCAAGACGGAAGATACCCACACCACCACCGAAACAACAACCGAGACGACCTCGGTCGTCGCTGATCCGATGGCCGCCGATCCGATGGCTTCGGCCACGGCTTCCGACGCCGGCATGGCTGCCAGCCCGGCTGCCGCTGAAACCACGACGACCACGACGACCACGTCGGCCGCCGCCGTACACTAATACAGATGGGAAATGCCCAGGCCACGAGGACTGTGTGAGAGGCAGTTCTTGTGGACACTGGCAAAACGGGCCTGGCAGGGAGAGCTGCCAGGCCCGTTTTAATTTTGCCGCCAAGACGGCAGACCTTACTCGACCTCGGCCACCACCTTGGCCAGGTTTTCGCGGGCGGCGTCGGCAGCGCGCTGACGCTCCCACATCGAGTGGTAGATGCCGCTTAGCGCCATCAGTTCGTGGTGCTTGCCGCGTTCGGCGACGACGCCGTCCTTGAGCACGATGATCTCGTCGGCGCCGACAACCGTTGACAGGCGGTGGGCAATGACCAGGGTCGTGCGGTTGCGCGACACATCGTCGAGAGACGCCTGGATTTCGCGTTCGGTGTGCGTATCGAGCGCCGAGGTCGCCTCATCGAGGATCAGGATCGGCGGCGACTTCAGAAGCGTCCGCGCGATGGCGACACGCTGCTTTT
Source organism: uncultured Asticcacaulis sp. (assembly GCA_946482045.1). The sequence goes on along the minus strand of CAMLPZ010000064.1, from coordinate 9,919 downwards.
CACCGCCCGACAGCTTGAGTCCGCGTTCCCCCACCTCGGTATCGTAGCCCTTGGGCAGCGAGGCGATAAAGCCGGCGATCTGCGCGCGCTCAGCCGCATCCTCGACCTCTTCGCGTGAGGCGCCGAACTTGCCGTAACCGATATTGTAGGCGACCGTGTCATTAAACAGCACTGTGTCCTGCGGCACCATGCCGATGGCGTGGCGCAAGGACGCCTGGGTGACCGTGCGGATGTCCTGGCCATCGATCTCGATCGACCCGCCCTTCACATCATAGAAGCGGAACAGTAGGCGCGAAATGGTCGACTTGCCGGCGCCCGAAGGTCCGACGATGGCGACCGTCTTGCCGGCCGGGACATCGAAACTGACGCCCTTCAGGATTTCACGATCTGGGTCGTAGGAGAAGCGCACGTTCTTGAACGACACGGCCGCGGCCGCCACGGTCAGTTCCTTCGCATCCGGCGCGTCAACGACCTCCCTGGGCTCATCCAGCAGGGTGAACATGGCGTCCATGTCGACGAGGCCAGTCGAAATTTCGCGATAGAGCGTACCGATGAAGTTCAGCGGGATGGCCAACTGCATCATGAAGGCGTTGACCATGACAAAGTGGCCGACCGTCTGGCGGCCGTTCGCGACTTCCCAGGCCGACATCACCATGACGACGGCCATGCCGATCGAGAAGATCACTGCCTGGCCGATATTGAGCCAGGCCAGCGAAGTATAGGTTTTGATCGCCGCCTTTTCGTACATGCCGGTGGCACGGTTATAGCGGTCGGCTTCGAGTTGCTCATTGCCGAAATACTTAACGGTTTCAAAATTGAGCAGCGAGTCGACGGCCTTCGACATCGAATCGGAGTCGGCTTCGTTCATGTCCTTGCGGATCGAGATGCGCCAGTTCGACGCCACGATCGAGAACCAGACATAGATGACCACCGTCACGGCGACGACGACGACGTACCAAATGTTGAACTGCATCCACAGGATAACCGCGGTCAGGACAAATTCGACGGCCGTCGGGATACCGACCATCATCGACAGGCGGATAATGGTTTCAATCCCAGCCTTGCCGCGCTCGATCACCCGCGACAGGCCGCCCGTGCGGCGTTGCAGGTGGAAGCGCAGCGACAGGTTATGCAGGTGACCGAAGGCGCGATTGGCCAGGCCGCGCACGGCGTGCTGACCGACGGCGGCAAATAGCGCATCGCGGATATTGTTGAGGATCTGCGACATCATCCGCGCCACGCCATAGGCGATGACCAGGACGATCGGACCGGCCGCCAGAAGCCCCCAGAATTGAACGTCCTTGTTTTCTGTCAGGGCATTGGTCGACCATTTGTAGGTATAGGGAATGGCGACCGTCAGCAGCTTGCCCATCAGCATGAAGAGCAGCGCCCATACCACCTGCAGCCTCAGGTCGGCACGGTCGCGCGGCCAGAGGTAAGGGTTGAGAAAGGCCAGGGTTTCCTGGAATTTTGGCTTGGGCTTGGGAAAGGGAGCAGTCTGAGCGGCTTGAGACGCTGGCGGAGGACTCATAGTAAAGCTTTCAAAGTGCGGCTCCCGCACTTATCGCGGCAAACCCATGATCTGGCCCTATATAGGCCGCACTTCCGCCTGCGCCAATCTTAAGCTTCTTTTATTTTTATGCGGGATCGCAGCCATTTATGTCGCATGCCGCGCCATCATCGCCAACCGCCACGGGCGCCTCCGCGATCGCAGCCTGCAAGGCCTTGATGAAATTACCTTTTCCCTGCGCGCCCGAGACGGCGAACTTGCGATCGATGACGACAAACGGCACACCGCGAACGCCAAAGGTTTGCGCCGTCCTTTGATCAGCCGCCACGCGCGCCGCCAATTCGGCCGAATCAAGAGCGCTGGCAGCCTCCGCGCGATCGAGGCCGGCTTCCGTTGCCAGATCGAGCAGCGACGCGCGATCAAAGACATTGCGCGTTTCTGTGAAATAAGCACGGTATAGGCGGTTGAGGACCTGCGGCTGCACCCCCTTGTCGCCCGCCAGGATCAACAACTTATGCGCATCCAGCGTGTCTCCGGTCAGCGTGCCGGCGATATGGAACTCAAGCCCCTCATTGGCCGCCGTGGCCTCGACATTGCGCATGGTGGCTTCTGCCTGCTGTGGCGTCTGACCGTACTTTTTGGCGAACATCTCTTCGACCGGCGCCACCGCGTCACCCGGCATCAGACGGAAGGCGCGATGTTCGATCTGCGCATCCACACCCGCTTCGTTCAGCGCCGCCTCCAGTTGTGTCTTGCCGATGTAGCAAAAGGGGCAGATAACGTCAGACCAGATTTCGATATGCACGGTAATCTCCTGTGGCCGCGGCAATATGTATGTAGTTCAGTTACGATTTGGATCAAGTCCTGCGCGACGGGTAACCGGTGTCTCGCCGTTAAAAGCCTGTAAAACCGGGAGCCCCTCATGATGCGCCGCACCGTCTTAGCCACCCTTGCGATTGCCTTTGCCTTGCCGGTCCAGGCCGAGCCGCTCAAGCCCATCCGCGTCATCATGATTGGTGATTCGACCATGACCAATAAGTCTGGTTATGGCGAAGGTTTCTGCGCGCAGTTCAAGCCCGAAGTCACGTGCGTCAACCTTGCGCGCGGCGGCCGCAGCTCCAAGAGTTATCGTGTCGAAGGCCTGTGGGAAACGGCGGTGGCGCAGATGCGCGACAATGCTGGCTTCAGCAAAACCTATGTCTGGATCGGCTTCGGCCATAATGACGGCTCACCGAAGCCGGAACGCCACACCGACATCAAGGCCGAGTTTCCGCTCAACATGCGCAGGTTTGGCGACGATATTACCGCCGCTGACGCCGTGCCCATTTATGTCACCCCTCTGACCCAGCGCTGGTTCAAAGACGGTAAGCTACGGCCAGACCTCTTGCCGTGGTCGACCGCCATCAAGCTGGTGGCGCGCGACCGAGGCTATCAGGTCGTCGATTTTTATGCGGTCAGCCAGAAGGCCGTCCAGGAAATGGGCCTGCCCGCCGCCAACCGCATGGCCGGCGATCCTATTCCGCAGAACATCCTCGATACAGAAAACAGCGGCACCTCGGTGCCTGCCGTCTTCAGCGATGCATCGCAGGGCAGTAAGTCCGACCGCCAGGCCTTCGACTATACCCACCTCGGGCCGGCGGGCTCGGCCTATTTCGGCAAACTGGCCGTCGACACATGGGCGGCGCAATGTCCTGAAATCAAGCCTTACCTGAAATAGGTGTGCTGCCACTTTTCTGCTTGCGTTCCGATATGTTATATCATAACAGTCAATGGCGACGCGATGAAAATTCGTCGCGCCCTCTTGCCAAGAGTTACGGTATAACATATTTGCAGTAGCCACAGGAAAGCGCACAGATGACTCCTTTGAAAAGCAAGTGGCTGGATATCGCGTCCGTGGGGCTATCGGCCCTTTGCGTCGCCCACTGCCTGCTGCTGCCGTTTGTCATTGCCGCCCTGCCGATGTTCGGAGCCCTTGCCCAGAACGACTGGGTTCACAAGGCGCTAGTCCTCATGGCTATTCCAATGAGCGCCCTCGCCGTGCGTCAATCCAATGCCTGGCTGAAGACCGACGTCACCCTGCCCATGGCATCCGGCCTGTTCCTGTTGGCCTCTGCGGCCTTTATCCCGGCCCTGCACGACTACGAGACGTTTTTAAGCGTCCTGGGCGCCCTGCTGGTCGCAGCGGCCCACGCGATCAACTACAGCGCGCCGCGCTTCGATCACCGTCACACGGCTGACTGCGCCACGGACGCTTAATCAACTGCGGCAACAAGTCGCTTGACGGCCCGCCCCCAGCCTTTAAGGAGGAGGCCCCGCTGCCTTTGAAATAATCGTTTGGCCCGCATGATCCGTCACATCGTTATGTTCAGCTGTAAGGATCGTGCCGATCTCAATGCCATCCATAGCGGTCTGTCCATCCTGACCCAGATCCCGCACGCGAAGCTTTTGGAAGTTTCGCTGAACGAGAAGATCGACCAGTTGGCCAACGATATCGATGTCGTCGTCTATGGCGAGTTCCAGACTCTCGACGACTTCCGCGCCTACAAGGCCCACCCGCTTTACGAAGAGTCGATCCGCCGCGTCCGCCACTTGCGCGATGTCCGCGTCGCGGCCGACTATACGGTCGGCAATGCCACACGCGAGCCGATCGAGGTCTGAGGGCCTTTCGCTCTCCGAATTGATAGGTATAGTCCCCCACTCCAGATTCCAACGGGGGACAGATGGCCGAACCCAAATTCTATGCGCTCGAAGAACTGCCCGTCGAACAGAGCGGACCCCGCAAACAGCTGTTTGGCGACGACGATACGCTGCTGAAGGCGGGCCTCGCCCTGGTCGCCCTGATGACCGTCTGGCGCTTCTATATCGGCCTGATCAGCCACGTCATCTGGGAAGAAGGCCACTTCGTCGTTTCCGGCGAGTATTTCGATTTCGGCTATCCCGACATTCCCGCCGGCTTTCCGTGGCTGGCAAAGATCATCACCGCGATCTTCGGCTGGCAGGTCTGGCCGCTGCGTATCGTCGCCCTGGCCATTGCGACAGCCATCCCGTTTGCCGTTTACTTCCTGGCAAAGCCGCTGACGACCCGGCGCAACGCCATCTGGGCCGCGATCATCTCCCTGCTGCTGCCACCCTCGGCGCTGAACGGCACCATCTTCTATCCCGAAGGCGCCTTGCAGCTCCTGCTGGTCCTGATGCTGGGCTGTCTGGTACGCGCCTTCGATGAGGATGCCACGACTGAGACCTCATTTTATAAACGCCACAAGTGGTGGATCTGGGCCGGCGTCTGTGCCGGACTTGGGCAACTGGTCCACTTCCGCTTCCTAATTCCCGGTCTTGCGGTTGTCGTCTATATGCTGGCAGACAAGCGCGGCCGCAGCTTCTGGACGCAGCCGGGGCCATACATTACCGCCGCCCTGGCCGTCGTGGGGCTGGTGCCCGCCCTGATCTACAACGCTACCCACGACTGGCCGGCCATCCAGTTCCACGTCGTCAACCGGCCGCGCTTCGATCCCGACATCGGCCGGATTATCAGCTTTCTGATGACCCAGTTCGGTATTACCACGCCGCTCTTCTTCATCGCCCTGGTCGCTGCCGGCAAGGTGTCGCTGTTCCGTGACCGCGGTACGCCTGGCGCCATGCTGGGTTACCAGACGGCGATTATCTTTGTCTTCTACGTCTTCCAGACCCTGGTGAACAAGAAGGTCATGCCGCACTGGCCGTTCATGGCCTACCTGCCGCTTCTGCCTTACGTCCCAGGCGTACTGATCGCCTTTGCCGATGCCGCCGCCAGCAATGGCAACCGTATGATCCGCGCTGGCCTGATCGCCACCGGGCCACTGCTGGCCCTGGCCATCGGCGTCGTCGCCAGCATCTATCAGTGGCAGTACCGCCATTCGGCGGAGATCCCCTATACGGAACGCCAGCACAATATTCTCAAGAACGAAAACTGGAGCCTGCTGGAGCCGGATCTGGCCGCCGCGACAGCGCGTGCCAAGGCGCGTTTCGGACCGGACGTGGCGATTGCTACCTCGGGCCATATCAGCGCCGTCCACCTCGAATTCCCGGCCGATGGCAAGAAGGACCGCCGTGTCTATACGCTGGGCGATCCTTATGACATCGTCGCGCGCTTCGTCGTGGCCCGGCACGACTGGAAGCTCGATCTCGCCTCGCTGCAGCGCGACCGCGCCGGCAAGGGCGTCGTCATCGCCATGAACGAACCCGATTATCTGCTGCACGTCCAGGAAGACATCGACGTCTATCGCCGCCTGTGCGCCACCTTTGAGGATATCGAGCCGTTCAAGCAGTCGGCCTTGCCGCCAGGCCGCACACTCATCAGCTTCTATACCGCGCGGGTTCGCAGCCAGCCCCTGGCCCAGGCGCCGGAAGGCCCCTGCCCGCTGATTCCATCTCTCTATATCGCCAGCCCCGGCCGCGCCCGCTTCATCAAGACCGGTGATGACCGCAACCACTACGGCATGGCAGCCGATCCGGCGGGCTTGACCAAGGTCGAGATCGTGCTGGACGGCAAGACCGTCATTCCGGTGCGTTACGGCCTGAACACCAAGGAATCGCCGACGCCGGCCGTGCTGAACTACGATCCGAACTGGCCGAACCTCCAGTTCGATTACAAGTTCCCGCAGGGCACGCTGGTCCCGGGCGAGCACGTCATCTCCATTCGGGCGACCCGGGCGGACGGCAGCGTGGTCAATGGCCCGCCACGGACCATCTATGTGATCGAAAAGAAGTAAGCTGGTAACACAACACAAGCGAAAAGGCCCGTCCCGCGAGGGACAGGCCTTTTTAGTTGTAAGACGTGGGGCCCCAAGAAACGTTCTTTGGCCCCCCCGTTAAGCTTAAAACTGCGTCGACAGGCTGAGCGAAACGCTTTGGCCCAGCTTGTAGTTGTTGATCGTCACGTGACCGTTGCGATCCTGGTATTCGTTGTAGTCGGTGTCGAGCAGGTTGCGCACTTCGAGACCAAAGGTCAGCTCACGGCCCAGCGCCGTCAGGCCCTTGCGATAAGTGAAGTCGAGCAGTGCGCCCGGCTCCTGGACATAGTCCGGATAGCCCGGCTTGCCACGCGCCGACGTGCGTTCCGACACGTAGGTCAGAAGCAGGGTCGCCTGCGACTTGGCTTCACTATCGTTCCAGCCGAATTGCAGGTTGGCGACGTGCTCCGACTGGCCCTGCAGGCGGCTGCCGTCAATGATGTAGTTCTTGGCCGGCGTCGGCGTACCTTGGTTGGCAGCCGTATATACGACATCGCCATCCTCAACCTGCACTTCCGAAGTCGTGTAGGTGTAGTTGGCGGCCAGCAGCCAGCGCTTGGAGGCAAAGAAGGCGCCTTCGAACGGGCTGTCGAACAGGCCCTTATAGTCGAACTCAAGACCCGACAGGACGGCCTTGGGTGCGTTCAGATAGGTCTGCTGACCTTCACCCGAACCCGTGTCAAGGATGACGGCTTCAACCGGGTTCTTCAGGTCCTTGTGGAAAGCACCGACAGTGAAATATTCGCCGGCGTCGTAATACCATTCCCAGCGCGCGTCGAGGTTGGTGATTTCCGTGTCGCGCAGATAGGGGTTACCCGAGAACAGACGGTCTTGTTCCGGATCGAGATAGACCTGCGGCGCCAGTTCGCGGAATTGCGGACGGCCGATGGTCTTGGATGCCCCGAAACGAGCCTGCATGTTTTCGTAGAAGTTCCACGTCACCGTGGCAGACGGCAGGGTGTAGTCGTTCTCTATCGCCGGGATCACAGCCGGGGTCGGATCGGCGGTAAACAGGTTGCGAACCTCGATCGTCTGCTCGCCTTGCTCGAAGCGCAAGCCACCGGCCAGGCGGACCAGGGGCACGACTTCGACGTCGGCCTTGATATAGGCTGCCGTGACGTCCAGCGTGCCGGCGTAAGCTGCGGCGCCTTCGCCCCCGGTGACTTCCGTCAGGACGAAGCGGTCCGGGCTGATGTTGAAGTCCGACAACAGAAAGTCAACGCGGGTATAGGCGGCACCGGTCGGCAGCGGATTGGCCGGGATGTAGCTGAACTGGCGCGTCTCAGAGGTGCGTTCGTTGGTCAGGACGTCGAAACCGCCGACGATCTTGCCATCACGGCCTTCGCTCAGTTCGAAGTCGTAGGTCAGGCTGGCGCCGCCGCTGGTGACCGTGTCGTCCAGTTCGCTGAAATCGGTGCGGTTACGAACGCGCTGGCCGTCATGATAGTACTTGCCCTGACCATCCTTTTCGTAGGTGATCGTCTTTTCGTAAGGCACTTCGCGTTGTGTGTTGGCGTAACTGGCGCGCCAGTTGATCGTCCATTCGGGCGCGACCTTGTGGTCCCCGGTCAGCTGGGTCGTGAACAGCTGGCGCTCGTACCAGCCAGTCTGGTCGCGGCGGCGTTCAACGCCACCGTTCGCCTGGTCGTTACCTTCACGGACCTGGGTGCGCTTCGTGGTGTTGCGGATGTACAGGTTGGTCCACTGCACATCGTGATGATCGGTGCGGTAACCCAGGCCGAACAGGCCATTCAGCGAGACATTGTTTTCCGACGTTTCGTAGGTGTAGTCGTCAAACACCAGCAATTCGTCGCTGGCCGCGCCGCCAACGACGGCTGTCTGCTGGATACCGTTACGGACACGCCAGCTGTTCGAGAAGTCGAGCAGGCCGATAACGCCCAGTTGGCCCGTACCGACGTCGAAACGCTTGCCGCCCACCAGGTTGAAGCTGAAGTTGGCCGGCAGGTCGTCCGTTTCCTGGACCAGGTTGAGCGGCGCGTTCACCAGGCTGTGGCCCATCAGCATGAGCTGGATCGGCGTGAAGTTGGCCGAGGAGATGCGCTTGCCCGTCGCGAATGCCGCCTTCAGCTCGTCCGGCACGTCGCGCGTGCCGTCATCGAAACCGATGATGTCCGTATCCGAACCATAGTGGGTGAAGGCATGGCCGAACGTCGTCTCGGAATTGCCGCTGACGCTGGCGCTCAGCGACAGGAAGGGCTCGGCCGGAACCGTAATGGTGCGCAGGTCGACGACGCCGCCGCCGAATTCACCCCAATATTCCGCCGAGTGGGTCTTCTGGACCGAAACGCGGCTCAGGATGCTCGATGGGAAGAGGTCGAGTGGAACAACGCGCTGCAGCGGCTCCGGCGAAGGCAGCGGAGACCCGTTGAGCAGGGCCGACGAATAGCGCTCGCCCAGACCACGGACATAGACGAAGCGGCCTTCGACAAGGCTGAGGCCAGTGACGCGCGTCAGCGCCAGGGCCGCGCTGTCGTCGCCGGTACGCTTAAGGTCTTCATTGGTCAGGATGGCCGTGACTTCGGCCGTGCGGCGCATGGTGTTCGGAACGTTGCGGCCGCGGACGATAACATCGCCCTGCTGGGTCGGCTCGGCGGCAGGCGCGGCTTCGGCTTCCGTCGGCGCTGTACTTGTGGATTCGGTCGACGGCACGGGCGCCGTATCCTGGGCGAACGCGGCAGGCGCGATCAGCGCAGTCGTCGCCAGCAGCAACGCGCCGAAAGACTTGGATTGGATTTTCATGGTTCAGACCTCGGCAAAAGGGAAAACGGGCGCCGGTCTTTCCGGCGCCCGTGCTAACTTAGCGGCAGGCGACGCCGTTGAGGCTGCACGACCAGCCCGACCACCAGGTGTCGGTCGAGTCCTTGACCGCGCCGATGTAGGAGGCGTTGGTGAAGTTGGCGTTGACCGTCGTGGCGTTGGTAGCGGCAACGCCGGCTTCATTGGTGCCGTTGACGAAGTCAGCCAGCGTGGAAGTGCCCGCCGAGGTGTTGTTGGAACCGGCATTGAACAGGGTCGTCGTGTTGGCGTTGGCAAGCGCCGTGGTGAAGCCCGACATGAACACCGAAGTGAACTGGGGAGCCGCAGTGTTGGTCGCCGCATCGGTGACGCGGATGCCCGAAGTCGTCGACGCGCCGGTGTTGTGAATGACCGAGTTGATCAGGGTCAGGTCGGTGCCGGTGTTCAGTTCCACACCGTTCGACGCCGTGCTCGAGCGACGGATCAGGGTGGCGTTGGCAACCATCGGGTGCGAGCAGTAGGCGGCGTTGCCGGCGCACGACATTTCGAACAGACGGTCACCGCCGTTATCACGCTGCTTGACGATCAGGAACTGGACGGTGCCGCGGTAGCCATTGTCGGTATCCAGGCTGTCATCATCGTTGCCGGTCAGGATGATGCGCTTCAGGTTGACCGTACCGCCAAACATTTCCATGCCGTCGTCTGACGAGTTGTGAACCTGGACGTATTCGACCGTGGTGCCCGAGCCGACGCCGGCGAAGGTGATGCCGTTCAGTTCCTTGCCCGGCAGGACTTCGAAGCCCGAATGCTGGACGCGGACATACTTGAGGATGCCCGAATTGTCGTTGGCCGTGTTGCCGCCGTAGAAGGCGTTGGTGCCTTC
>CAMLPZ010000063.1 GCA_946482045.1 uncultured Asticcacaulis sp. | reverse complement strand
GCTTTGCCGGGCGGGTTGAGACAGGCGCTCACAGCATCAGCGACCCGGCCATGGCAGCTGTCGATGAGCCGACACCCGCCGCGAAATCGGAAATGCGCCTGCCGAAATTCTGAGACGACTTCCGCTGGAAGATTGCACGAGCGCCAGCCACAACACCATTGGGCGATATCAGCCGGACTGGACAGGAACATCGCCTGTGGTCCCGGCTGCGGCCTTATGATGCGCTGAGCGACCTTAGCGGCCGAAAGGCGCTTGCCGCCTTCGATGAAGCCGAAGGCGATTTCCTTGACACCCCATTCGGTGCGTCCGACAGGCTGGTGAAGGCGACCTTGGCGAGTTCGCGCAAAACGGCGTCCTAAGTGATCTCAGTACTTGCTGCGTTCCGCCATGGCCTCTGCAATCGCCTCCTAGACCAGCGGCTCTGACAGCAGCCGCGCCGCCCACGCTTTGCCGACGAAGCCACATAACCTGCCCGGCGAGCAGCGGCGGCACCGTTGAGGTCAACCAAGAACTCTTGGACGAAGGCGAGCTTGCGGAGTCAGTCCAATGTGGCTTCGATATCACCATCATCGAAATCGTCGAATTCTTCAGCCATGACCTTCGGTGCCGTCGGTTTTAACTTGGCGCGAACGACGTAGCCCTTACACGGGACGCAGCTGACGAAGCCATGGTTGTCATGCCGGAAGTAAACTTTCACCACCACCTCACCGTTCGGCCATTGGGTGTCTTGAAACGGCGCGACACCCGCAAAGCCCGCCTCCGTAACCATCATTTTTGGGGCTGCCGGTGCGCAGACGCGCGATCTCGCCAGCGGCGATTTCTTCGTTTTTGCATGACGATGTCCTGAAAAAGCAAAACCCGCCGGTCTAACCGGCCGGAGCTCGGAGCGCGAAACACTCCGACGACGCCAATTTCATACCCTCGTCAGAATATGCGGGAATAGACACTCAATGAAAACTTACGAAATTGAGTGTTTTTTTGGCTTTTTATTCAGGCGCCAGGCTCACCACCGCCGATAGCTGAACATCGGATCAATAATAAAAATAAAAAACGCATTAAACCCGGCAGCACAGACTGACAGGACACCGATTCGTCGGTGCCTAAACGGAGTTGGATTATCTACTGGATATCAAATCTGTCAGGGATGCGGCCTCTTCCGAGCGCTGGTACAAACCGTGATCCACAACGGAAAAATTGTCTTGAGATTGGAGATAGGAACATGTCATCCCCACTATCCACAGACTGTGAATTCTCGTTTGTGGAAAGTCGCAATTTAGGTGGTTAAGGGCATTCATCTTGGCTTTGCCTTGTGGGTACATTGAGCCAGGGTGATTCTCTCGCCCTACGAGACTTTAGAAATCCTCGATCGTCGAGGATATTAAGAAGGAGATCGATCGGTATGAAAAACCGAGATCACGACCCACCGGACTGGCGGACTATCGCAGAAGCCCTCAGGGCCACGTACTTTGGATTGCAGTCCCTTAGCGTGGCCCTGAGTTGCATCGAGATACTTCAGCGCATCCTTTAGGGGAAGCATTGAGGCTCTGTCGGCGGGAGGTCAAGACCCGCCGATTTCCCTAGATTACGGAAAACCGTATTCTTGCGCAACACATGCCTTCGTGTTGGACACCATTGGATAGCCTTACCCACAGGACTATCCCAATCTAAATGATAGGTGCGGCTGGACGGCCGAAGATCAGACCAAGCATACACGATTGGTATGGCGCCGCGATGAAGGCGTCACCACCGCGCTTATCTTCGGCCGTTGCCGATCACTGACCAAGCGACAGCGGCAAAGCACACGGCGAGTAGGCATAGCCCAGTATCATTCCGGCCGTACCGGGATTAGGCGCCGAAGAAGTATGGAATTGTCGAGGTTCCGGCTGATCTGGAGGTCTTCGTCACCCATATTAAAACTGTATTCCAATTCCCATCGGTAAGCTGAAATGCAGCCTTCAACTCCGGGACCATATTCCCCCCGGTCCCAGTTGTAGCTGTCCCAGAACCTCTGCTCGATCGTCATCTCATCACCCGCCTTCCCGGCGATCAGATGAGCAAGATCACTGCGTATACGTGAATAGGGTTTCTTCATGGCTTTCTTTCAATCCATAGCGCGTCATCGTCGGTCATTTGGCCCAAGAACTCACACTACCGCCGATCTTCTGACTATGGAAGTTCAGCGCACTACGCAGCGCAGCCGAGCTCACCCTGTCACGCGGCCCATAGACTTTGCCCCCTTTGCCGGCCGCGGTGGCTTATATGTTCGCGGCGATGCGTTCGGGTGGCTCTTTAGCCCGCAGGATTACGGACTAGCATTTATTCCCTCGACGCCACCTCACGTGGTTTCGCGACAGGGAGGAGAAACGGCGCCCTGTTAACGAATCTTAAGCCGTCGTTCACCATACTGTCTTCCATGGAACAACTGGTGCACCTCGCCCGCAATATCGACCCGATGCGCGTCTTCGGTCGGGTCGCCGTGGTCAATGGCCTGCTGATCGAAGCCAAGGGCGGCCTCAGCTACATGCAAGTCGGGGCGCGCTGCGAAATCATCCGCCGCCACGATGTGCCCCTGCCCGTCGAAGTCGTCGGCTTCCGCGAAGACCGGGCGCTGATGATGCCCTTCGGTCCGGTCGAAGGCATCACGCCGGGCGCAGAAATCCGCATCTCCTCCGAAGGCGCCAAGGTCCACCCGACCACCACCTGGCTCGGGCGCATCGTCGACAGCTTCGGCAATCCCATCGACGGTTTGGGCCCCTTGCCACAGGGGCCGGAGGGCTATCTTCTCAAAGCCTCGCCGCCATCGGCCCATTCGCGCCAGAAGGTCGGCGAGCGCCTCAATCTCGGCGTCCGCGCCATGGACGTCTTCACGACCTGCTGCCGCGGTCAGCGCCTGGGCGTCTTCGCCGGTTCCGGCGTCGGCAAGTCCGTCCTTCTCTCCATGCTGGCGCGGGAAGCCACCTGCGATGCGGTCGTCGTCGGCCTGATCGGCGAACGCGGCCGCGAAGTGCGCGAATTCATTGAAGAAACCCTTGGCCCCGAAGGCCTCAGGCGCGCCATCGTCGTCGTCGCGACCTCCGACGAGCCGGCGCTGAAACGCCGCCAGGCGGCCTATATGACGCTGGCCCTATCCGAATATCTGCGCGACCAGGGCCTCGAAGTCCTGTGCCTGATGGACTCTGTGACACGCTTCGCCATGGCCCAGCGCGAGATCGGGTTGGCGACCGGCGAACCGCCGACGACCAAGGGCTATACCCCCACCTGTTTCGCCGAACTGCCCAAGCTTCTGGAGCGCGCCGGCCCCGGCCCTATTCTGGCCGACGGCTCGCGCACCGGACCGATCACCGGCCTGTTCACCGTGCTGGTCGATGGCGACGACCACAATGAGCCGATCGCTGACGCCGTGCGCGGTATCCTCGACGGCCACATCGTCATGAGCCGGGGTATCGCTGAACGTGGCCGCTTCCCCGCGATCGATGTGCTCAAAAGCATCAGCCGGACCATGCCCGACTGCCAGACCATCCCCGAACGCGAGATCGTCCGGCAGGCGCGCAAGGTGCTATCAAGCTATACCAATATGGAAGAGCTGATCCGCATCGGCGCCTATCGCCAGGGCGCCGATCCCGACGTTGACCGCGCCATAATCCTTAACCCTGCCGTCGAAGATTTCCTGCGCCAGGGTAAGGATGAATACACACCTCTTGACGAGTCCTTTACACTTTTGGGTCAAATTTTAAGCCAGTCCTGATCGCCAGGATTAACGATGTTCCGAATGTAGAGCATTCGGCATGTTGCGCAAAAAGTGAAGGGTAGCGAAATGACCAAGTGGGCTAAGTCTCTCATCCGTCTGTCTACGTTCGAAGTCGAAACCCTGCAGAAACGCCTCGCCGAAGTCGTCACCCGCCGCACCCATGTCGAAATGCGCGTCGCGACACTCGACGCCGAGTTCGAACTGGAATGCGTTCGCGCCTCCCAGGATGCCACGCTGGCACACGGCCTTTCGGCCTACAAGCACGGCTACAAATTCCGCCGCGACACCGCCGTCGCAGAACTGGACCTGATCTCCCAGGAAGAAGCCGGTGTCCGTGACGCGTTGAGCACCGCCTTCGAAGACCTCAAGAAGTTCGAGCACGTCGCCGAAGTGACCAAGCTCAAGCAGGCCGCCGCCGCCAAGCGCGTCGAGGATGCCATGCTTGACGAAGCGGCGCTCCGCATCGCCGGCAATGCCGCCAAGGTCCAGCGTCGCGCCTGAGTTAAGCATGCTGGTCTCACGGCGGAACCTGATCGCGGGCGCTTGCGCGCTCTTCGCCGCCCCGGCCTGTGCAAAACAGGACTATATCTCCATCCCGCCGCTGAAGTCGCTGCTGGCCTCGCCGCTCGGTGTGGCCGTGCGCGACCTCCAGCTTGACGACCCCGAATGGACGAAGCTTGCGACCACCCACTTTTCGCGCCTGACGGCCGAGTGGGAAAGCAAGATGGAATATGTGCTGAAGCCCGACGGCACCCTGCAATTCGACCGCGGTGATCGACTGGCCAGGTTTGCCCGCGATAACGGCATGAAAATCCATGGCCATACACTGGTCTGGTACGAACAGGATGGCGAGCCGTTCCAGAAGCTTAAAGGCAATCGCGACGCCTTCCTGGCCTTCTATGCCGATTATATCAAGGCGGTTATGACGCGCTATCGCGGCATCGCCACCGGCTGGGACGTCGTCAACGAACCTATTCTGTTCGAAGGCGATGGCTTACGCGACTGCCTGTGGCGTCAGGTTCTGGGCGACGACTATATCGGCCTGGCCTTCGCCGCCGCCCGTGAGGCCGATCCCGACGCCGTGCTGTTCGTCAACGAGTACCACCTCGAACACCGGCCGGTGAAGCGCAAGACCCTGCTGAAGCTGGTCGAAACCCTCTTGAAGTCCGGTGCGCCGATCACCGGTATCGGCACCCAGACGCACATTTCGGCCGACATCAAACCCGGAATGATTACCGAGGCCATCCGCGATATCACCTCGATGGGTCTGCAGGTTCATGTCTCCGAAGTCGATATCGCCATTTCGGACTACAAGTTCGGCAGCATGGCCGAACCGCGCCTCGACCAGATCCGCGCGCTGGAGGAGATTGTCACTGCCTACAAGTCAATCCCGGCAAATCAGCAGTACGGCCTGACCTTCTGGGGCTTGCGCGATTCCGATTCATGGATCAATGCGCCGCGCGAGACCAATGGCCGCGACGAACCCCTGCTGTTCGACAAGCTGGGCCGGCCAAAACCGTTGACGGCGGCCCTGGCTAAGATATTGGCATAATTTACTGCTCGGCCTTGCCGAAGCGCGGGCGAAAGAAGGGATCTTCCAGGATATTGCCGGTCTCCGGCTCGACGGTGGCCGGCGGCTCTGAAGACGGCACATCGAAACGCAGCGGATCCGGCCGAGACGATGCCGTCTGAACTGTAGGCGCCGCCTGGGGCGCAGATTGCGGCGTTGCGTGGTAGGCTGCACTCTGAGACGCCGCGTGGTAGTCCGGCTTGGGTTGTGCCTGCGTAGGACCGACTTCGAGTTTTTCCTGGTACTGGCGAAGTACGCGCAGGTCGTCGGCGATGCTCAAGACCGCCATGTAAAATTCGCAAAAGGCGCGCCAAAGCATGACGCCGATCAGGACCATCAGCCAGCTGACGATTAGCACGCCGAACGCCAGTAATGCGCCCCACACTGTGCTGTCCTTGATCGCCGATCCCACGGCAACGCCCAGGAAACCCATGGCGGCGATGAAAAACAGGCCCAGGCCCAGCCAGTAGACGATATGGACAATCGGGCGCGCCGTCAGCCGGTCAAAGGTCAGAAGCGTGCGCGTGATGTCCGATGGGCGGGTGCTGCCGAATGCCTGACGGATAATCTTGCTCATAATATCCCTAACCTGGTCGTGTCGCGGAGCGCACTATACACCCAATTGCGCCAAAAAAACGAACGGTCACCGTCTGTTTTCGTTCAAAAGGGACTTTGACGCAAAAATGTCAAGCGCAGAGGTTTCCCCACTTCGCCAGGACATGTTCTATACCTGCCCGACCGTCTTCAAGCGAACCTTCGGGTGGATCTCGTTCTGGCTCATCACTACCGTATTGGCGCGGAAACGCTCAACGATCGACCGCACATAGGGGCGGATGTTCGGCGAGGTCAGGAGCACCGCGACCTCGCCCGTCATCGACACGCGCTCGAAGGTGTCGCGCACGGTGCGAATGAATTCCTGCAGGGCCGATGGCGCCATGGTCAACTGACGGTCTTCGCCCTGCCCCACCAGCGACGAGGCAAAGGCGTTTTCCCAATCGTGCGACAGAGTGACGATCGGCAGCGAACCGTCTTCTGACCGGTTCTGCCAGCACAGCTGACGCGCCAGGCGCGAGCGGACATGTTCGACCATGTTGGTGATCGACTTGGTGTGCCCCGCCGCTTCGCCCAGGGCTTCGAGGATGGCCGGCAGGTCGCGGATCGACACACGCTCCTTCAGCAGCGCCTGAAGCACACGCTGGACCGTCGCGGTCGTGACGACGCTCGGGATCAAGTCGTCGGCTAGCTTTTTCTGTTCGGCCGGCAGGTCGCGCAACAGCTTCGTCAGCTCGGCATAGGACAGCAGGTCGGCCATGTTGTCCTTGAGGATTTCAGTCAGGTGCGTGGTGATGACGGTCGCCGGATCGACAATGGTGTATCCCAGGAAGGTCGCTTCCTCGCGCAAATTCTGGTCGATCCAGGTTGCCGGCAGGCCGAACGCCGGCTCCTTCATGTGCTCACCGGGCAGTTCGACCTGGCGGCCCGACGGGTCCATGGCCATCAGTTGGCCGATGCGCACCTCGCCCGAACCCGCTTCCATTTCCTTGATGCGCAGGCAGTAGCCTTGGTTCGGCAGGCGCATATTGTCCAGAATCCGCACCGACGGCATGATGAAGCCGTATTCCTGGGCCAGCGTCCGGCGCAGGGCCTTGATCTGATCGGTCAGCTTCCTGCCGTCGAGGTCGTTGATAAGCCCGAGAAGTCCCAGGCCCAGTTCCATCTTAACGTCGTCTATGGCCAGGGCCGCCGAGATCGGCTCTTCCTCAGGCGGCAGGTTCTGCTGCTGGATGGCCTCGATCTCTTCTGGGGTGGGGGCCTTGGGCTTGGTCCCTATCTTGTAGGCCAGAAATCCTGAACCCAGTGCCACCGCCGCAAAGGGCAGGATCGGCATGCCCGGGATAAGGCCCAGCACACCCGATGCCGCCGATACCATGCCCAATGCCACCGGGTTCGTCGCGAGCTGTGCGACCAGCGCCTTGTCGGCCGAACCGTCGACGCCGGCCTTCGACACCAGGAAACCAGCGGCCAGCGAGATGATCAGGGCGGGGATCTGGGTGACCAGGCCGTCACCGACGGTCAGGGCGATGTAGTTCTGCGCCGCTTCACCAATAGGCAGCTGGTGGCTGAACATGCCGATCAGGATGCCGCCAACGATATTGATGGCGGTGATGATGAGGCCGGCGACGGCATCGCCGCGCACGAACTTGGACGCACCGTCCATAGCGCCGAAGAAGCCCGATTCCTGTTCGACCTCCTTGCGGCGCTTCTTGGCCTCTTCCTGGTCGATCAAACCCGACGACAGGTCGGCGTCGATCGCCATCTGTTTGCCCGGCATCGAATCGAGGGTGAAGCGCGCGGCGACTTCGGCGATACGGCCCGAACCCTTGGTGATGACGACGAAGTTGATCAGGATAAAGATGGCGAACAGCACGATACCGATGATGAAGTTGCCCTGCATGAGCAACTGGCCGAACGCCTTGATCAAGGCGCCGGCGGCCTCTTCGCCTTCATGGCCGTGGCTGAGGATCAGTCGGGTCGAGGCCACGTTCAGCGACAGGCGGAACATGGTGGTGACCAGCAGCACGGTCGGGAAGGCCGAGAAGTCGAGCGGCTTCTTGATCAGGATGGCGGTCATCAGGATCAGGATCGACGAGGTGACCGACAGCGATAGCAGCGCGTCGAGCATCACAGCCGGAATCGGAATGATCAGGAAGACGATGATCAGGATGACGCCGAGCGCCATCACGACTTCGCCGCGCTTCAGCCAGCCCATTACGTCATTAAAGGAGATGGCAGGCCCATTGCCCGCGGCCGCAGCCTCAGCCACTTCAACGGCCTCCGGAAAACGCACTAGATGACAGGATTCTCACGCACGCTTCCACGCACGGATCGCTAGGCAAAATTTACCCGGAAGGTGGTGAACAAGGTGTTAAGATGGGTGCACTTGCCGCATCGGACACCGCCAATCCTCACCGACCATGCGCCCGCTATACTGGCGTGCTTCGGAAACTTCGCCGTGGCGGGCGACCATGGGATTCACCGAGCCGGAATAGGCTACGTCACGCTTCAGGATCGTTTCACGCATGGTATCGTAGCGGCCGTCCTTGCGCAGGGTTTCGAACTGGTCGTGAGCATTGAAAACTAGGGCCGGCACCTCAAAGCGGCGCGCGGCACGGCTGGCGCCGGGGTGCAGGCCGACGACGAAAAAGGCCTCACCGCCGAAGCTCAAGGAAAAGGTCGCATCATTGGGATCGGAACTGACGCGCGGATCGTAGGGCTGGCCGCGCGCCGCATCGATGCCTTCCAGCGCTTCAAGGCGTTTCCACAGCGCCGTCTCGAAGGCCTCCTCGCTTAAGCGTTCGGCCATGTCAAACAGAACAATAAAGGTCTGGAACGGCTCGGGCGCCTGCTGGAAGTCGTACGCGAAATCGCGGATGGCGTCGTAAAGGGCCGTGTCGTCGCGCGGGCAACGGATA
The DNA here is from genome assembly GCA_946482045.1 of uncultured Asticcacaulis sp. Next base: position 7,481 of record CAMLPZ010000063.1, on the reverse strand, counting down.
TCGCCGGCGACGAAGAACTGCATTTGGCGCCGCGCCAAGGCAGACTTCGCCCCGACACAGGGAAAGTCCTTGGCCTTAATGTGGGATTCGAAACGTTCGATCAGTGCGCCTTGTGCGCGGATGATGTCTTCTGAGACCTGGGGTACGGGATACACGGCTACGCTTCCTTTGCTGGAAGCCGAACCTACCCGGACCGGGGTAAGGTCGAACCGCGAAAGCCGATCCGCCTGGACAAGAACCGCATAAGCTCCGGCGCTGGCCATAATTTTATCAATAGCCGCAGGACACCGCATAGGTTTGCGCGGCCTTTGCGAAAGCACGCATGCTTCATATGCCGTCCTTATCTTCCCTTGCCTATTGTGTCGTTCGAGCCTTCCTCAGGAGACGACATGATTACCGAAATTCCGCCGCGCTCAGGCGCCGCCTTCAGGCTTTCCAAGGGTCAGAGACTGCGCGTCATCGATCCGAATGGCGAACAGGTTTCGGACATGCTGGCCTTCAATGCCCATGACACCAACGAAGTGATCTCATCGGGTCGGACGCTCGACTATGCCTCCAAACTGTTCCTGAGCGTGGGTGATCCGCTTTATTCCAACCGCAGCAATGTCATGCTGAGGATCGTCGAAGATACGGTCGGACGGCACGACTTCCTGCTGACGCCGTGTTCGAAGGATACGTTTCGGATTATCTATGGCGATGAGCACCCGCATCATGGTTGTTTCGGCAATCTGGCGCATGCGCTGGAGCCTTATGGCATCGAACCCGACCAGATTCCCGTGGCGTTCAATATTTTCATGAACGTCCAGGTCAATGGCGAGACCGGCGAATTGCGCGTCGATCCGCCAATGAGCAAGCCCGGCGACCATATCCTGTTCGAAGCCGAAATGGACCTGATCGTCGCGCTGACGGCCTGTTCGGCCTTGCAGTCGAATAATTACGCCTTCAAACCGATCCACTATCGGGTTGAGGAAGCTGAGACAGTAGCCTAGCTATTCTTCGCCTCCCCTATTTATGGGGGAGGTGGATTTGAGCGCGATTAGCACTCAAAGACGGAAGGGGCCGACTGGGGCGAAATCCCAAGCACCGGCGTGTGTTGTTAGCCTGGCAGGCCCCGCCCACCGCCTTCGGCGGTCCCCCCTCCCCATGAATGGGGAGGGCGAAGATTATCCATTATGCCTTGAGTGGAAAGATATCACGCCGCGCTGGCGCCAGACTGCGGCGCAGGCACAGACACACCGGCCGCCGAATATTCGTTCAGCTTGTTGCGCAGGGTGCGGATCGAGATGCCGAGGATATTGGCGGCATGGGTCCGGTTGCCGAAGCAGTGGCTGAGCGTGTCGAGGATCAGCTTTTGCTCGACTTCGGCCACGGTCGACCCAACGAAGCTGCGCGCAGCACTTTCCGCCGCCAGCGCTACACGGCCGACATAGTCCGAACCGATCGGCGCCACCGGATTGAGCGGTTGGCCATCGGGCAGCCGGATAGCATCGGCGTCGATTTCCGAACCCGCCGACAGCAGCACGGCGCGATGCATGGCGTTTTCCAGCTCACGCACATTGCCCGGCCACGGATGGGCCTGCAAACGGCGCTTGGCCTCAAGGCTGATCGGCTTCAATGGGATGGCATTGGCTTCCGAATACTTCTTGGCGAAATATTCCGACAGGGCCAGAATGTCGGCCGGACGCTGGCGCAAGGGCGGCAGGGCCAGGTTGATGACGTTCAGACGATAAAGCAGGTCTTCGCGGAAGGTGCCGTCCTTGACCGCCTGGGCGAGGTTACGGTTCGAGGTCGCCAGGACGCGGATATTGACCGGAACCGGCTTGGCGCCGCCCACACGGTCGATGACGCGTTCCTGCAGCGCGCGCAGAAGTTTGGCCTGAAGGCGTGCGTCCATTTCCGAGATTTCGTCGAGCAGAAGCGTACCACCGTCAGCCTCTTCGAACTTACCGATGCGGCGCGCCATGGCGCCCGTGAACGCTCCCTTTTCGTGGCCGAACAGCTCCGATTCCAGCAGGTTGTCGGGAATGGCGGCACAGTTGACGCTGATGAACGGCTTTTGGGCGCGGCGCGACTTTTCGTGCAGGTAGCGCGCCATGACTTCCTTACCGACACCGCTTTCGCCGGTGATCAGGATAGAAGCATCCGACGCCGCGACCTGGTCGGCCAGCTTGACGACGGCCTGCATGGCTGGGTCATTGGTGACCAACGGGCGTGCATCGTCCGACACGGCGGCCAGCACCGCCGCGATCAGCTCGGCGTCGGGCGGCAGCGGAATGAATTCCTTGGCGCCGGCGGTTATCGCCTGGGCGGCCTTGCGCGGATCGGGATTGACGCCGCAGGCGACGATATTAACCGAGATGTGCTCGCGCTCATTGGCCTCGATCAGGCCGGCGATATCCAGCTCGTAATCGACCATGAGCAGGTCCGCGCCCTGGCCCTTGCGCAGGGCTTCGGTGGCCTGCGTCACGGTTTCGACGTGGGCGACCTTGGCGCCGGTATCCATGGCCATCTTGACGGCGACCGACAGCTGGCCGCTCAGCTTTCCTACGACTAAGAGCCTCATGATCCCGTGTCCTCGCTTTTGATGATTTCCGTCATGGTCACGCCCAGGCGGTCGTCCACGACCACCACTTCGCCGCGCGCCACGAGGCGGTTGTTGACATAGATATCGATGGCTTCACCGACCTTGCGGTCCAGTTCCAGCACGCTGCCCTGGCCAAGCTTCAAGAGCTGCGACACCGACATGTAGGATTTTCCGAGCACCGCCGAGATGTTGACCGGCACGTCGAAGACAGGCGCCAGATCTGCTGCCGCCTTATCGCCGCCATCGTCATCGTGCACGGCGGGGGCGCCGGTTTCGTCGAAATCTTCCAAACCGAGATCGGCCATGGGAGTAAACCTTTACTAATGCGTCGGCGTTTGAGAGCTGGCGACGCGGGAAGAATGATAGGCTTCAGCTTCGAGCGCCTCATTGAGGGCCTGGCCGAGCGCGTCGAAAACCTGTTGTGGGTCGAAGCTGGCGCGGCCGTCGGACCAGACGATCTCGAACGCGCCCTTCGGCATCTGCGGGGTCTCGCGGAACTGGATCGCGCCGGCAAAGCCCGCCATGTGCGCGGCATCATCGGCCGCGGCCTTCAAGGCCTCGTCCGGATTGCGCGCCAGTAGGACCAGCCGCGTCGCCTTTTCTATTTCCATCCCCAGTGCTTCGAGCGCGGCGGCCACCGGCGCCTGAGGGAAGCGATCGAGCGCCTCGGAAGCGATTTTCTGGGCGCAGACGAGCGCCAGTTGCACGCTTGCCTGCTTGTGAGCGTGGATCGCCTGGGTCAGGCCAGACAAACCCTGCTGGGCTGATCCGGCCAGGTCCTGAATGGCCGCGGCCTGGGCCATCTGGGCCCGCGCCATGGCCGAGTTCTCGCCTTCGGTAAAAGCCTGGGTACGAATGGCCTCAACCTCTTCGGGGGTGAAGGCCTTCTTTTCGCGCCGGGGCTGGGCGACGACATGACCGCCGTCGCCGAAGACGGTGCCGAATTCGAACTTCTTGTGCGGAACGGCGCTCATGCGGCGGCTCCCGCAAAGTAAGAAACCCCACCACCACGAGCCTGACGGCTCGCGGTCCCCCTCCCCAGCAAGCTGGGGAGGTATAATGGAAAGCTCAATTCTATACCTCCCCAGCTTGCTGGGGAGGGGGACCGCACGAGCGAGCCATTGCCCGCAATGGCGACCGAGATGTGGTGGTGGGGGCTGCTGACAATCATAACCTTAATAAATAAGCTCATCATCGCCTCCCTGACCGGCAAGCATGATTTCGCCCTTGGCCGCCAGATCCTTGGCGATCTGGACCATCGACATCTGGGCGGCGTCGACGTCCTTCAGGCGCACAGGGCCCATGCTTTCCATATCGTCGCGCATGATCTTGGCGGCGCGTTCGGACATGTTGGACATGAACATGTCGCGCAAGCTATCCGACGCGCCCTTGAGCGCCAGGGCCAGTTGGTCCTTTTCGACCGCGCGCAGCAGGGTCTGGACGCCGCCTGGGTCGAGCTTCGACAGGTCTTCGAAGACGAACATCAGGGCGCGGATACGCTCGGCCGATTCACGGTTGCGTTCTTCCAGGGCGGCGACGAAGCGGCTTTCGGTCTGGCGGTCGAAATTGTTGAAGATTTCGGCCATCAGTTCGTGGCTGTCGCGCTTGGAGGTCCGCGCCAGGTTCGACATGAACTCGACGCGCAGGGTCTGTTCGATCTTGTCGAGGATTTCGCGCTGCACCGGTTCCATGCGCAACATGCGCTGCACGCATTCCAGCGCGAAGTCTTCCGGCAGGGACGACAGGACGCGCGCGGCGTGGTCGGCCTTGATCTTGGACAGGACGACGGCCACCGTCTGCGGGTATTCGTTCTTGAGATAGTTGGCGAGCACGCCTTCGTTGACGTTGCCCAACTTGTCCCACATGGTCCGGCCGGCCGGACCGCGGATCTCCTCCATCAGGGATTCGACCTTTTCCGGCGGCAGGAAGTTGCCGAGCAGGCGCTGGGTCTGCTCGAACGAACCCATGATGGTGCCGGAATTGCTCATGCCCGAGACGAATTCGACCAGCAACTCCTCGACGACGTTCGACGCGACGGTGCCAAGCGACGACATGGCCTGGGAGATTTCCTTGATCTCCTCCTCATCCATGGCCTGCCACAGGGCGACGTGGTCTTCGCCCAAAGCCAGCAGAACGACGGCGGCCTTTTCGACCCCGCTCAGGCGCTTCGGATCATCGATGACGTTTTTACGTGCCATTGATCACCTTACGAATCGTGCAGCCAGGACCGGAGAATCGACACCGACTCTTCCGGATGGCGATCGACGAACTCTGACACCTTCTTGACCGAAGACGCCTTCACCTGGCCCTCGATGCGCGCGATGTCGATGCGCTGCTCGGCTTCACTATGGGGCGCCATGGCGGTAGATGGCGCCGATAGCGGTGGCGCTCCACCGGCGGCCGTCGCGGCGACCTGCGGCATGGCGCCCGCCCCCCCCGCCATGGCCAGTTGCGCGCCGCCATTGGCTGCCGACAGGTAGGTGGTCGGGCCGGAGTTGATGAACTTCATCAGCGGCTTGGCGACGAAGAACAGGGTCAGGAGCGCCACGACCAGCAGGACAGCGATTTCGGCGCCACGCATGATGTCGTTCTTGTCGAAGTCCATCAGCGGCGCCTTGGCGGCCTGACCGCCCACTGTGCTGCCGATATCGTGGCTGAAGCGCACATTGACGACCTGGACCTGGTCGCCGCGGGCCTGGTCAAAGCCGATGGCGGCCTTCACCAGAGCGTCGATCTTCTGCATGTCTTCGGCCGAGCGCTTGGCATAGGTGTCGGGCGCCTTGCCGTCCGCCGACGGTGTGACGATGTCGTCGACCGCCACCGAGACGGCCAGCTTGCGGATATCACCGGGGCCGGTGACAGTCGTCGTCTTGGTCGTCGAGATTTCGTAGTTGGTGGTTTCCGAAGTCGTGCCGGACTGGGTGCCGCTTCCCGTCACGCCCGGGGTCTGCGCGCCCCCTGGGATGTTGGCGGCGGCGGTCGTGACACCGTTCGGATCGGCTTCGGTCGAGCGATCGTTCGATTCCGAGGTTTGGGTCGAACGGACGACCTGGCCGTCGGGATTATATTCGACGGACTCACGCGTCGTCGAGGTCTTGTCGAGATCGGCCGTCACAGTGACGCGGGCCGCACCGGCGCCTACGACGCCTTCGACGATTTCCTTGACGCGTTTGCGTAAAGACTCTTCCATGTCGCTCTTGTGCGCCGCGCCTGCGCCGCTCATGGCTTCTTCCTCGCCGGCAGCGGCCAGCAGGCGGTTACGATCGTCGACAACCGTCACCTTGTCCGGCTTCAGATTGGGCACGGCCGAGGCGACGAGGTTGCGGATGGCGCGGACCTGTTCGGCATTGAAGTCGCCACCGGCGATGCCCAGAACGACCGAGGCGGTCGGCTGTTGGGCGGCATCGTCGAACAGTTCGCGCTTGGGCATAACCAGAAGGACGCGCGCCGAGGTAATGCCGCGAATGGATCGGATGGTCCGCGCCAGTTCCCCCTCCAGCGCCCGCTGATTGTTCAGGTTCTGGACGAATTCGGTCTGCCCCAGGGCCGGGGCATTGTCGAAAATCTCATAACCGACGCTGGCGGCAGTCGGCAGCCCCTTGGACGCCAGCATCATGCGGGCGGTGGCGACCTCGTCGCGATTGACCATGATGGTCGATCCGTCACCCTTGACCTCGTGCTTGATGCCGGCCTGTTCCAGCGCCAGGCTGATTTCGCCGGCTTCCTTGAGGTCGAGATTGGAAAAGAGCAGCGCCTTGGGCTGGGCGGCGAAATTAAGAAAGACAGCGGCCAGCACACCGGCCACACCGGCGGCGATGCCCAAGATGGTCATCAGGCGGCCGAGACCAAACTTCTGTAAACCTGATAAGAACGAACCCACGCTGGCTCCATCACCCATTGAGGCGAGGTTTGCCCCACGCCATCTACTAGGCAGTAATTTCCCAGTGGTGAGTTAATGCCGGCTTAATTTTCACGCCGATGTGAGGTGATTTTTAAGATTCGACCCTGTTTATAACCATATCAAATAACAGAGGTTTTAGAAATTTGGTTAAAGTCGGTTAACGAATGCCGACAGGCCGCAGATACCGAATGCGTGAACGCCTTTAACGGACCTGGGCATATGCCAAGATCCGCTAAGGAAACGTCTGAGTGTCTACGCTTAAGAAACGCGAGCCACCCTGTTCATGAGCTGTCTCACGCTAAGATGGCGCTTACCACCTGCGAGGGGGCCCATCTCACGCGTGATATCAGCGATATTGCTGGATGCGCGTGGTGCGCAGGCCGGCCATGCCGTGGTTCTCGATCGCCTTCTGCCACGCCAGGAATTCCTCCGACGTGATGTTGTAGCGTTCGCACGCCTCATCGAAGGTCAGAAGACCGCCGCGCACGGCAGCGACCACCTCGGCCTTGCGGCGGATTACCCAACGCTCCGTTCCCGGAGGCGGCAGGTCGGCCAGTGTCAATTTAGCCCCAGTCGGACCAATCACGTATTTTTCGCCCTTACTATCGCGGCGTTGCTGTTCTTGAAGCATGGCATTTTGCCTTTACTACCATCACCATTATCGATGAATGTAGCGCACCTCTCTCAACATCCGCTTAATCGCCATAGTAAATATGGCATTAATATTTCGCGGAAACCATGTTAAACTTTCATTTAATATGGCAGAGAGGATACTTCCTTTATTAACGCCGGTTAATGAGTGTAAATATATTGCGAAAAACAGAAATATCTTTCGCAATACTCTTAAGGTGGTAGTTATTGCTTTATGCTTAACAGCTCCTGCAGCATCTGGTCGGCCGTCGTGATGATGCGCGATGACGCCGAATAGGCGCGCTGAGTGGTGATCAGGTTGGTAAATTCCTGCGACAGATCGACCGTCGAGGCTTCCAGGCTGGC
>CAMLPZ010000062.1 GCA_946482045.1 uncultured Asticcacaulis sp. | reverse complement strand
ATCTTTGGCGGCCTTGGCTCTGACGTCCTGAAGGGGGGCACCGGCGATGATCTCGTCGACGGCGGCATTGGCGCCGACAAGATGAATGGCGGCGTGGGCAACGACACCTATATCGTCGACAACACCGGCGATGTGGTTACCGAGGACGTCTTCGGCATCTATGGCGGTATCGACACCGTCAAGTCGTCAGCCGCTTCCTATACGCTCAACGCCGACGTCGAAAACCTGACGCTGGTCGGCCAGTTCGGTGTTGCGGGCACTGGCAATGACTTTGCCAACAAGATTATCGGCAGCGACTGGAACAACGTCATTGATGGCCGCGGCGGCAATGACAATGTCTCGGCCGGCGCCGGCAACGACATGGTTCATGGCGGCACGGGCAACGACAGCGTCTATGGTGAAAACGGCAATGACACCATTCACGGCGAAGACGGCAACGACAACCTCAGCGGCGGCAAGGGCGACGACGTCCTGCACGGCGAAGCCGGTAACGATACGATCAACGGCGACGACGGCTATGACTGGGTCTATGCTGGCGACGGCGACGACAGCGTCGATGGCGGCCAGGGCAATGACGTCATCAATGGCGATGCTGGCAAGGACATTTTGCGCGGCGGCCTGAACAGCGACACCGTCAACGGCGGGCTGGGCGACGACAAGGTCTATGGCGATGACGGCGACGACAAGCTGACCGGTGGCGACGGCTGGGACATTCTGGAAGGCGGCGCCGGCAATGACCGTCTGGACGGCGGTGCGCAGACCGACAACCTGTACGGCGGGCTTGGCAACGACATCATTTACGGCGGCGCGGCTACGGACGGCCTGACCGGAAATGCGGGCGCCGACACCTTCCTCTACAAGGCGACGAGCGAAAGCAACAGTGCGGGCTATGACGTCATCTTCGGGTTCGAAAGCGGTCTGGACAAGATCGACCTTTCGGCCATCGACGCTGACACGACCCAGGCAGGCAACCAGGCGTTCAGCTTCTTCGGCATCGGTCAGCCGATGTTTACCGGGCCAGGCGACCTGTGGGCCGTGCAGCAGGGCAACGACCTGCAACTCTTTGGCGACGTCAATGGTGATGGCAATGCGGACTTCCAGGTCATGCTGATGGCGACCTTGGGCATGAACCCGACCTTGACCTCGGCGGATTTCATCTTCTAGTTTTTAACCCTTGTAAGCGCGAAAGACCGGCGGGCGACCGCCGGTCTTTTACTTTGTCAGCTCGGCAACGATAGCGCGCACTTCCGACGGCGTGAACGGCTTCTCGAGATAGGGGCGGTTGGCGCTGGTCAGGAAGGCCGCGGCCGAATCGCCCAGGGTATCGCCGGTGACAAAGCCGATACGCTGCGCCAGGGCAGGGCGGGCGTCGCGCAGCCAGCGGTAAAAGGCCGGTCCGTCCAGGCCGGGCATGCGCAGGTCCGACAGGATCAGGCGATAGTCGCGCTCTGCCAGCAGGGCCTGCGCCTCGGCGACACTGGCCGCGACATCGACAACAAAGCCTTGCCGCATCAGGATTTCACCCAGGGTTTCGCCCACGCTGGGCTCATCATCAACCACCAGGGCGCGGCCGTCCGATTCCGGCTTGGCCTCTGGCTCAGCTACGCGGACAGAGGGGGGCAGTGCATCAACCGGCAGTTCGATAAAGAAGGTCGCGCCGCCGCCGGTTTCCGGCAGCAGGCCGAGCGTGCCGCCATGGGCCTGGATGATACCGCGCGAGAAGGACAGGCCGAGGCCCGTGCCCATGGCATTGGCCTTGGTGGTGAAGAAGGGTTCGAAGATGCGGTTGCGCACCTCGGCCGGCACGCCCGGGCCCGTGTCGGCAATGGCCAGCCGCACCCGTCCGGCTTCGGCATGGGTGGTGATGGCGATGTCGCGCGGCCCGTCCTGATCCTGCATGGCCTGCTGGGCGTTGATCAGCAGGTTGACGATGACCTGATGCAGTTGGTCGCTGTCGCCCGTTATGGCGGGCAGGTCGGGGGCGTGGTCGATCGTGACCGTAATCCCTGCCGTGCGCATGCCATAGTCGGCCAGGTCGACGGCGGCAGAGACGACAGCGCGAAGGTCCAGCGGCCGCCGCTCGGGTGTCTTTTGCCGCGCCATGGCCAGAAAGGTCTGGACGATGCGGGCGCAGCGTTCGGCCGCGGTGCGAATCTTGGCGACGCGTGCGGCGTGCGGCGTGCCTTCGCAGTCTTCCTCCAGCATGAGGGACTGCCCAACTACGGCAGACAGCGGATTGTTCAGTTCGTGGCTGACGCCGGCCAGCAGCGAGCCAAGGGCAGTCAGCTTCTCGGCCTGGTGCAGGGCTTCGCGGTGGCGCTCGATCTCGGCTTCGGCCGCCTTGCGCGCATCGATGTCGATCAGCGTGATGACCAGGGCCTTTTCGCCGGCCAGTTCGGTTTCGCGCCAACTGACCGACACCCAGGCTTGCCGGTCGCCCGTGCTGAGCTGGGTTTCGAAACCGTCCTGCTCGGGCGACACCGCCATGCGTTCGAGCAATTCCGCCCGGCCGCTGATGCGCTCGAGCCAGCCCGATCCGTCATCGCCGGTCAGCTTATAGAAGGCCGGATTGGCCAGCATGACCTGATGGTCCGACCGCCTGAGCATGACCAGGGCCACCGGATGCTGTTCGGAGAGGGCGCGCAGCATTTCCTCAGCCTGGCGCTTTTCGGTGATGTCGATCAGCACGCCGCCAAGATGGGTAATGCGGCCGTCGGTGTTGCGAACGGGGAAGCGTACGGCCATGGTGTCGCGATAGCCGCCGGGGACCTCGAAGCGCTCCTCGCTGACGTAGGATTTGCCGGTTTCGAGTATCCGCGTGTCGCTCAACCGCACCTGGTCGAAGGCCGATGGCGCCAGGATGTCGCGGACATTGTGGCCGATGATCTGGTCCAGCGACCGGCTGAGCGCCCGGGCCATGAAGGTATTGGCGACCAGATAGTTGCCCTCGATATCCTTCAGATACATGGCGGTCGGCGCATATTCCAGAAAGGCGGTCAGGCGCGCATTGCTTTCGGCCAGGGCCATTTCGGCGGCTTTCCGCTCCGACAGATCACGTAAAGAGGCGGAAAACAGGCGATTGCCCCCGGCGTCGATTTCGGTGATGGCGAGTTCGATGGGAAACAGCCGGCCATCCTTGCGCATCGCTTCGATCTGGATGCGTTTGCCGACAACGTGAGGATCGCCGTCCCTAAGGTAACGGGCCATGCCGGATTCGTGCGCCTGGCGCAGGTGTTCCGGCACGATCAGGTCGCCGATGGGCCGGCCAAGGGTCTCCGCGCGGTTGTAACCGAACATGTGCTCGGCCGCGGGATTGAACTCGACCACGCGCCCTTCGATGTCGATCATGATCACGCCGTCCAGCGACGACGCCAGGACGGCTGCCAGCAAGGGCTCAGGCTGGATACGCGTGTCGGCCACTCAGACCTCGCCCGCCGGTACGAAGACATAGCCGGCGCCGCGCACTGTCTTGATGGCCTGGGGCGCCGACGGCTCGGCCTCGATCTTTTGACGCAGGCGGGTAATGCGCGTGTCGATGGAGCGGTCGAAAGCCTCCATGGCCTTGCTGTGCGCCAGGTCGAGCAGTTGATCGCGTGACAGGACGCGGTTGGGATGGGTGACGAAGGTATTCAGCAGGTCGTATTCCATGGCCGTGATGGCGATCTCGCCGCCATCGGCCGCATAGAGTTTCCGGCGGTCGAGATTGAGCAGGCAGCGCCCGACACGGATCTCGCGCGACAGGGTGGCGGCGGGCTTGTCTTCAGTAGAGGCCCGGCGCAGGACGGCGCGCACCCGCGCCAGCAGTTCGCGCAGGTCGAAGGGCTTGCAGACATAGTCGTCGGCGCCGACCTCCAGGCCCACCACCTTGTCGACGCTGTCCGAATTGGCCGTCAGCATGATGATGCCGATACGCCCGGCCTTTCGCAGCTCACGCGCGATGCTCAGCCCGTCTTCGCCAGGCATGTTGATGTCGAGAATGGCCAGGTCGACGGCGCGTTCAGCCATGATGGCGCGAAGCTCGGCGCCACCGCTCGCGCCGGAGACGGAATAGCCCTGGCGCAGCAGATATTCCTGGACCGTTTCGCGAACGATCTCTTCGTCGTCGACGACGACGATGTGAAAATGAGTCGACATGCCCGTCACCGTTTTCAATCAGGATTAACGGTGGAGGGGAAGGTGTGTCAACACAGCATAACGTCAGTATCAAATCCGATGGCAGGCCGGGTGTGGATGGGGCGCTAGCTTGCCCACTTGCGCCGGAAATCGACCATGGCATCGCTCCAGGCGCGGCTTGGAACGGCCGAGGCTTCCAGGCGGACGTGCAGGTCGCCGCAGCCGCGCTTGGCCGTGGCCGGCAGGCCAAGCCCTTTGAGCGTCAGATGGCTGTCACCGCGCGGAATATGCACTTCGCGCGGGCCATGCGGCGTGTCGATGACGGCTGGCCCACCGCCGAACAGCAGCCGGCCATCGATCCTGGCCACGACATGGATATCGTCGCCGTCGATGCGCGTGCCGTTTTCGGTGACGACGTGGATGCGGAACAACTGCTCTGGCCGCGGCGCGCCTTCGGTGGTCAGGCGCAGCTTGTCGCCTTCGCGCAGGCCGGCGGGAAGGGTGATGCGCAGGGTCTTCATCTGGCTGAGCGAGGTGACTTCTTCGTGCGCCGGCGAAATCTCCAGGGCGTGGACGTCCTGAACCGCTTCGCCGCCATAGATGGCCTGTTCCAGCGTGATGTTGAGGAGTTGGGCGCCGTCGCTGTCGGCGGCGCTTTCGGCCAGGTCCTTCAGCCAGCGGGCGTTGATGGCGCCGTTGCGGTTGTCGTTCATCAACAGGTCGCGCGCCAGGATAAGGCGACGCAGCGCCGCGTCGGAGCCGCCCGTCAGATCGGGGTGGCTTTCCTTCAGCCGCGCCCGAAAGGCCTTGCGGATGATTTCGTCGCTCGAACCCGGCGCCAGGCCCAGTTCGCTGAGCGCGGCGCGGCGGGCCTCGCTGTCGCGGCCATTGAGGCGGTGACGGTCGACGATCTCATTCTGGCTGTGGGTGGACATGGTGGGCGGAACATCTTTACGTTGGCTGTCGAAAAAGGTTATGGCCTGCCGACCGTTTGCAAAGTCTTAAAGGGCCGCTAACCATGTCCGAGACGCCTATTATTCCCGCCAGCCCCAGCGCCGACGACTATGCCGCCGCGCACGCCGCGCATGAGGCCGAAATCGCCAGCGGCGAACCGTTCGCCCTGTTCGGCGAGTGGCTGAAGGAGGCGGTGGCGAAGGAGCCCAACGACGGCAACGCCATGGCGCTGTCCACGGTTGACGGCGACGGCCTGCCCGATGTCCGCATGGTCCTGCTCAAGGATTTCGACACGAACGGTTTTGTATTTTATACAAATACAACAAGCGCCAAGGGGAAACAGCTCATGCAAAACCGCAAGGCCGCGCTGCTGTTTCACTGGAAGTCTCTGCGCCGCCAGGTGCGTATCCGCGGCGAGGTGTCGCTCGTTTCGGACGCCGAAGCCGACGCCTATTTCCAGAGCCGCGCCCGCCAGAGCCAGATCGGCGCCTGGGCGTCCGATCAGTCGCAGCCGCTGCCGGATCGGTTTGCACTGGAAAAACGTGTCGCCGAATACGGCCTGAAGTTCGGCTTGGGCAAGATCGAACGGCCGCCGCATTGGACGGGCTTTCGAGTCGCGCCTTTGCAGATGGAATTCTGGCGCGACCGCGCCTTCCGGCTGCACGACCGGGTGCAATTCAGCCGCGCGGCCGTTACGGACGGGTGGTTGCGAGCGAAGCTTTATCCTTAAGCCATGTCCCAGCCGGCCGGGTCGCTGGTGTAGTAGGGGCGGATGTCGGTGCAGGCCATGGCAGCGCGGCGGGCGGCCTCGATGCCTTCGTTGCTGTCTTCAAAGACGTGGCAGAGGTCCGGCGCGACCTGTAATCGCTCGGCGGCCTTGAGGAAGAGATCCGGCGCGGGCTTGCCGATTCCAGTGTCTTCAATGGTCACGATGGTGTCGAAAAATCCGGTCAGCCCGATGGCATCCAGCGACGCGGTGACGATATGGCGCACGCCCGCAGATGCCACGGCCAGTTTCAGCCGGCCGTGGTGGCGTCGAACCAGGTCTTCAGAAAACGGCACGGCTTTGACGGCGTTGAGGTGCTCCAGGAACATGGCCGGGGTGCGCGCCGCGACATCGGCGTCATCGAAGGCGATGCCGGTCTCGGCATTAAGCGCTTCCAGCATCTGCCGTCGCGACAGGCCAAGGCGTGCCGCATAGAAGGCGGTGGTGAATTCGATGCCGTAGGGCACGAGCGCCGATTTGAAGGTCCGGTAATGGGCGGCGAAGGTGTCGGCAAGCGTGCCGTCGCAGTCGAAGATCAGAGCCTGAACATCGTCTGCAATTACAGGAGGAGCGGGGAGGGACATCGCCCGTCTTTGGCAGGCTGCGTTTCGCCGGTCAAGCGGCTGTTGCCAAAGCATGGAAAAGAGCTTAGCGGCGTGATCCATGTCCTTGCCAAACGCGTTGCAATCCCTGTCCCAAGGCGCCGACCAGGTGATCGAAACCTCGTGCGCCACTGTTATCCTCAAGGGCGACACCGCCTATAAACTCAAGAAGAGCGTCGATTTCGGCTTTCTCGACTTTACCACAGTGGACAAGCGGCGTGACGCGCTCAGGCGTGAACTGGAGTTCAATCGCCGCACGGCCGCCGACATATATAGAGACGTAACCGAAATCGATGGGGAAGCGGTTCTGGTCATGCGCCGCTTCGATACCGCAGCAGTGCTGGCGGAGCAGAGCGCCCGGCCAGGGTGGACGCCCGACCTCGACCTGATGCAGGACCTGGGCGAAAACATCGCCTGTTTTCATGCGCGCGCCGAAGTTTGCCGCGACGCGCAGCACATCGACAATATCAAGTACGTCATCGACTCGAACGACGCCAATATTGGACGTTTCAGCGACGAACTGGGGGCAGCCGCCATCGCCGCCTATAGCCGCGAAATCAACGCTATATATAATAAGGTCGGCGATCTTGCGCGTCGGCGGTTCATGGGCGGCCATGTGCGGCGCTGCCACGGCGACCTGCACCTTGGCAATATCCTGATAGAGGACGGCCGGCCTGTCCTGTTCGACTGCATCGAGTTCAACGAGCGCCTGAGCTGGATCGACGTTCTTTATGATCTCGGCTTCCTGCTTATGGACCTGTGGGTGCGTGGGCTTGAGACCGCCGCCAACCGCGTCATGAATGCCTGGCTGGACCGCGCAGCGCGCGAGGATGGTGAGGCGGGGTTGTACGAAGGCCTTGCGCTTCTGCCTCTGTTTATGTCGGTGCGCGCCGGGGTGCGCTGCCACGTCAGCGCCCATAACGGTGAACTGGACCATGCGCGGATGTATCTGAAGGCCGCGCGCCGTTTCCTTGCGCCTGCCGCGGTTACGGTGACGGCGATCGGGGGGCTGTCGGGCTCCGGCAAGAGCACCTATGCCCGCGCGGTCGCGGCCGGCAAGGGGCGGGCGCCAGGTGCCGTTATCTTACGCAGCGACGAATTGAGAAAGCGCCTGTGGAACTGGCCGTCCCTCGAACGTCTACCGCCCGAAGCCTATGGACCTGAACAGAGCCAGAGAACCTATGGCCATCTGTTCGCCCTGGGCCAGGTGGTGGCCAGGGCCGGACAGTCGGTCATTCTCGACGCCACATTCCGCGAAGCGCACTGGCGTGACCAGGCCGAAGCGACGGCGGCGGCGGCCTTTGATGGCGTCTGGCTGGAGGTCGATCGCGAGACGCGCAAGCATAGGGTGAGCAAACGCACGTTTGACGTTTCCGACGCGACACCGGATGTCGCCGGGGCGCAAGAAGCCGTTGAACTTGCGGCAATTTCGTGGCAAATTCTTAATCCAACACAGTGGCCGGGGTGATGATGGGCACGATCTGATCATTTGGATCCTGATTGTGCCTGCTCCGATCGTTTTTCCAGACTGTTTCTGTGGCAACAAAAATGCGGCGGTCGCGATCCAACGCGGACGGTCGTAAGTATCAGTAAAGTTATGGCGTGCGGGACGCAGTAACACCTTGACCCAAGACAAAACAAAAGCCCAAAAGGGCCTCGCCTTCGCGCATCTGGCCGTCATCGTGGCCGTACTGGCGGGGCTTTACCTGCTCGCTGTCATGTTCGCGACGCGGTTGGGCTATATTGACGCCGACCTTGGCTTCCGCACATTGACGCTTGGGGTTGGGCCCAAGCTTGCCTTAGGCGCGGTCGCGGTCGCCATCCTGTCCCTGCTGATTTCGATATTCAAGTGCCCCACCCGGATGGCTTTCTGGGCACTTGCGGCCGTTCTTCTGTCGGGCAGCCTGGTCGCCGGCTTCTTCGGTTTTCAGAAGGCACTGAAGGCCTTCCCGCCCATCGCCGACGTCGCCACCGACTGGGACAATCCGATCGTCTTCTCTGACAAGCTGCTCAAGGCGCGCGGCGCGGAGTCTCTGCGTGTCGAGGACCTGCCGCGTGTGCCGCGCAACGAATCGATGGCCTGGGGCGGCAAGACCATCGCCGACATCAATCAACTGACCTGTCCGGCGGCCAAGCCCGTCTTCAATAAGGCCGTGACCGCGAGCCAGATCGCCGCCATGCTGAAGGCCGAGAACTATAAGATCGTCAGCGAGACGCCCGAACAGGTCGAGGCGACTCATACAGACGCCTTTTACGGTTTCCGTTCCGACGTGGCGGTGCGCCTGGGGAATCACCGCGTCGATATCCGTTCGATCGGCCGCTACGACATGCCGGACCTCGGGAGCAATTGCCGCAGGGTCTCGCAACTGGCCAAGCAGATCCGCGCCCTCTGACCTTTCCTGGGGCTGTTAGTGCTGGCATGTCCCTTGCTCCCTTCTGCCTGAACCAGATCAGGAAGTGGTGGAATGGCGTCCAGCATACTCGTTTTCGTTTCAAAACGCTCTCAGCGCGTATTCGCGGCTGTCTTAAGTCTTGTCCTGATACACGTGATCATGGCCAGTTGTACCCCGGAGCCGGTGTCCCCGCTGGCGACGGCACGTATTATCGTTGAATGATGGCGCGAAAATTGTGCGACGCAGCAAGAATTACCGTGATCACAAATAATTTCGTGTCCTTTTGGCTGCGCTTTTAGGGCGTAAATGTGGTTGAAATCGCGTCTAAATGCCCGCTTTCGCAGATATTTTTAAAAAGGCGCTTAGACATGTTTTTCATGATTCTCCGCCGTTAAGGGTCAATTTTACCGAAGCATCCGAACGCTGATATTTTAAATAGTAATCGGATTTTTATTATTTTTTATAAGAGTTGTGCGCGGAATAGCCGACGATCCTCAGGGCATAAACACCCCTGGAAAATATCAGATTTCCGTTAGGGAAGGTTGCTTCTGTGACTTTATTGAAACACGTTTCAATTGATATAGACAAATCCGTGACACGCGATTGACGGAATTGCGACAGCACGATTTAACTTCATTAACAGCGTGTAATGCTGGACTGCGGCGGGTGCGCCTACACCCTCTAATGTAACCCGGAGAAACAAGAGTGAAAAAACTTACTTTGCGAAGTGGCCTGCTGGCCACGACGACAATCTGCAATGCGGTTTTCCCCGTGCTTGCCGGCACCGCCGTGCTGGCCGGCGCCGCAATGCTGATGCCGTCGGGCGCCTACGCCCAGGACTTGACCAGCGGTACGCTGGTCGGCAACGTCAAGACTGAAAGCGGCGCCGCCGCTGGCGGTGCGACCGTCACCATCGTCGGCGCCACCAATGGTGTGACGCAGACGGCGACCGCCGATAGCGCCGGTCGTTTCCAGATCACCCAGATCCCGGTCGGTCAGTACACTGTGACCATCACGGGCACGGACGGCACGACGTCGACCGACACCGTCACGGTCACCCTGGGTTCGGCTTCTAGCTATGACTTCACCCTGGCTGCCGCTGCGCCTGCGCAAACCGGCGAAGTCGTCGTCCGTGGCAAGGCACGTCGTAACCTCGACTTCGACCGTACTACCACCGGCGGTGTTCTCGATGTCCAGCAGGTCGCCTCGCGCCTGCCGGTAGGCCGCTCAATCGAAGCCTTGGCTGACTTGGTTCCGGGGATCTCGGTCAACGACGTTTTCGGTCCGCCATCGATCTCCGGTTCGTCGCCTGCTGAAAACATTTACTATGTCAACGGCATGAACGTCACGAACTTCCGTACGTTTGTCGGCGGCACGACCATCCCGTTCGACTTCTACGACCAGGTTGAAGTCAAGACTGGCGGTTATCAGGCTGAGTTTGGCCGTTCGACCGGCGGCGCCTTCGTTGCCACCACGCGTTCGGGCTCGAACGAATTCCACGGCGGCATCCAGACATACATCACTTCGGATTCGCTAGCGTCGCAATCGCCGCGCGCCGCGCTCGACCTCGACGCCGATCCTGATAATCCGACTTATACCCGCGGCTGGGCCGGCGTGAACAACGTCGATTCGACCGTTTGGCTGTCCGGTCCGCTGATGAAGGACCACATCTACTTCTTTGCCTTCTACAACCAACGTGATTTCGAGGAGTGGAGCGAACAATCGTACGAAGACGGCACCGTTTATCGTCGCGTGACCGAAAACCGCGAAGATCCGTTTTACGGCGGCCGCCTCGACTTCGTGCTGAACCCTAATCACCGCGTCGAATTTACTTATTTCGTCGATTCGCAGTACCGCACCGACGATTATACATACTTCCTCGAAGGCAACCGGAACGATCCGGTCTTCACCGGTGAAGGTGGGCTAACCCGCATCGTCAAGTACACCGGCAAGATGACGGACTGGTTTACTCTGTCTGCAATGTATGGACGTTCGACCTACGACCAGACGACGTCTTCGGCTCTTGACACGATTCCGGCCGTCTATGAAAATGGCACGGTCGTCCGTGGTAACCCGGCGCTTCTTGTCGAAGTCGGCAACGATCTGCGTGAAAACCTACGTCTGGACGCTGATTTCTACTTTAATCTGCTGGGCCGTCACCACCTTAAGGTCGGTGGTGATCAGGAATTGCTGACTGCGAACAATACCTCTAAGTATTCGGGTGACATTTACTACCGCTACTATGGTCCGGGCACGAACTGTGGTTCGACGGGTAACGTTATTGACAACTGCGTCCGCGTCCGCACCCTGTTCTCGGGCGGCACGTTCGATATCAAGAACACGGCTTTTTATGTTCAGGACAGCTGGACGATCAACGATCGTCTCACTCTTAACTTGGGTATACGTTCAGACACTTTCACGAACTACAATGCCAACGGCATCGCGTTCCTGAACTCGGAGAACCAAGTCGCTCCGCGCCTCGGTCTGTCGTATGACGTGTTCGGTGACAAGACGACGAAGCTGACCGCATTTGTTGGCCGCTACTATTTGCCGATCGCCGGTAACACGAACATCCGTTTGGCTGGTGCGGAAGACTTCGTTGAAGACTATTACACTTATACCAGCCGCGATGCGACGACCCTGGTTCCCACCCTTGGTACGCAGCTGAGGCATGACATTCTGTCAAACGGCGTCGCGCCATCGCCGGAAACCGTCGTCAGCCACAACCTTGAGCCTCAGTATCAGGATGAATTCATCCTCGGCCTGGAAAAGCGCTTCTCCAACGGTCTGACCGGCAGCGTCCACTACATGTACCGCACGCTGGGCGCGGTCATGGAAGACGCCGATCTTAACGTCGGCGGCGTCGCCTGTACTTACCTCAAGGACGAAGGTGTGCACAATGAAGAGTGTGACCCTCATGCCGACGGTCACGCGGACTTTGGTGGTTCTGGCTACGTCCTGATCAACCCGGGCAAGGATGTCATCGTTACCCTCGGCGACAGTTTCGGCGCAGGTGCAGGCGAGACGGTCACCATTCCGTCCGAAGTGCTCGGCTTCCCCGAGGCGGAACGCACTTATTCGGCCTTGACCTTCACCCTGTCTCGTCCTTGGGACGGCAAGTGGTTCGCTTCAGGCTCGCTAACGCTTTCCAAGTCGGAAGGCAATATCGAAGGCGGCGTGAAGTCGGATAACGGTCAGGACGACACCGGCCTGACGCAGGACTTTGACCAGGTTGGTTGGACGGACGGTTCGTTCGGCCTCTTGCCGAATCACCATGGTATCTCGCTGAAGGCCTACGGCGCCTACCAGGTCACTGACCGCCTGCTGGTTGGTGCTTCGGCCGCCATGCTATCTCCACGCAAGTACGGCTGCATTGGCTACTATCCGTATGACGACGGACGCGTCGACGGTGCTACGGCTACCTCTTGGTACTGCAACGGCAACCTGACCCCGCGTGGTGAATCGTTCGACGGCGATTGGATAAACAAGGTTGATGTTTCGGCGACCTATGAGATTCCGCTGACTGTCGGAGCGGTGGCCCTGTCGGCCGAAGTCTTCAACCTGTTCGACGCTCATGGCGCTGACCAGTTCCATGAAGTTGGCGAAGTTGGTGGTTCGGGCACGGCGGCTCGAAGCTATGGTATGCCGTCCAGCTACCAGATGCCGCGTACCGTCCGTCTGGGCGCCAAGTACAAGTTCTAAGTACCAGTACTCCTGATAATTAAGAGCGGCGGAAGGGCAACCTTCCGCCGTTTTTTCGTTTTCCGTATGCCGGATTGCGGGCGAGGGCGCGGCAGGCGTCCCCAGGTCGTGGAGTCTTGTTCCGCTCTACGTGAGGCGGACGGACCTTAACCCTGCTTACGGATTGTCATCAGAATCCGTCGGGCCAAAAGTCCTCCGACGACCGCCAGGCAAATCTGTGCCGTCAGTGGCTTCAGCTCCAAACAGCCAAGCGGCAGGATAGTCGACGGGACCAACCACCACGGATGCAGGGACGTAGCGGCCGCGAGGATACCAGCCCGTGAGGCCCTCCTTGCGCGCAGATCAAATACGAGGATAACGCCTGAAACGCCCAGATGGCAAAGCCACAGCAGCCGCGCTTGTTCGCGCGCCGCTTCGAAGGTGGCTTCCGGATCAGCCAGTTTGCAGGCTAAGGCGGTCGCCGGAACTAAGGCACCAAGCATCAGGCCAATTTCAAAAACCTGCGCGTAGTCCTGCAGTTTTCGCCCATCTTCATCACGACAGTGTCGGCCAAGGGCGATGAAGACACAAGAAATAAGGCGTTTCCAGACATGGCCGGAAACGCCTTTTCGTTTACATTGAACGCGGCTTATCGCGTGCTCTCTTCGTAGGCCTTGGGCGCCAGGACGGTGGCGCCTTCTTCGCGCAGGCGCTGGTCGGCGACGCGGTCCATGACGGCTTCGGCCTTCGGGTCACTCATCGCCCAGCCCAGGAAGGAGAGGGTGCGCAGGCCCGTTGCCGCCGATTCGAGGCCGGCGGTCAGGCTGCCCGCGGCGCCCGCCCGGCCGGAACCGGTGTATTCAACGAGGCGGATATCGGCCGAACGGTCGAGCTTGGCCAGGGCCTTGGCTTCGTCAACGGCGGTAAAGAAGCCGCCCGTCTTGTCGACCAGGTGGATGCCCTTGGCCTGTTCGCCGGTCCAGACACGGCCCTTGGCGATTTCCTGGACCTGCTCGACCGGGATCTTGCGGTTGGAAGCGACGTGAACGATGAAGCCGTTATAGATCTGGTCGATCCACGACGACAAAGCGGCGCGCTGGGCCGGGGTGAAGCCCTTGGCTTCGCTGAAGGCCGAGCTGTAGTCACCACCGACGGCGATGTCGCGAACGTCGACGCCGAACTTGGCCAAGGCGTCGCCGATGGCAAACTTGCCGCCATAGACACCGATCGATCCGGTCAGGGTCGAGGGATTGGCGACGATCGACGACGCGCCGGCCGATACCCAGTAGCCGCCCGAAGCCGCATAATCACCCATGGAGACGACGACCGGCTTGCCCGCTTCCTTGGCCGACTGCATGGCTGTGGCGATCTGTTCGGACGCGGTGTCAGAGCCGCCCGGCGAGGAGACGCGGAAGACGATGGCCTTGACCTTCTTGTCCTTGGCCGCCTTGAAGAAGGCTTCGGAGACCTCGTCGGACATCATGTTCGGATCGCTGCCAAAGCCGCCCGCCTTCTTGCCCGTCATGATGGCGCCTTCGCCGTCGATGACCGCGATCACTTCACCCTTGGTGTCGGGGGTGAGGGTGCGTTGATATTCACGCAACTCCATGACCTTGGCGTTTTCGCCGCGCTTGAGCGCCGCCGCTTGCGCGTCATTGACCTGGCCGAGGTGGCTGATCAGGCCCAGTTGCTGGGCCTGCTCGGCGCCGTAAGGGCCGGCCTCGATGGTCTCTTTCAGCTTGGCCGCGTCCATGCGCCGGTCATGCGCGATGGTCTTCAGCGTCGTATCGTAGATGCTGCCCATCCACGACAGCTGGGCCTCGCGGTGCGCCGGCGTATAGTCGTCGTAGAGGTAGGGGTTGACGGCGTTCTTGAACTCCGCGCGTTGCTCGTACTGGGCGTTGACGCCGAACTTGTCGAAGGCGCGCTTCATGAACATGGTCGAGGTGGCGATGCCGGTGACCTGGAAGGACGAGCGCGGCTGCATCCACAGCTCGCTGGCGGCCGATCCGACCATGTAGGACGAGATGACCATGGTGTCGGGATAAAGGCCCTGGCTGTGGGCGATGACGGGCTTCGAGGCGCGGCGAACATAGATGATGGCGTCGCGGATTTCCTCGGCCGCGGCAGGCGACATGCCGCCTTCCGGCAGGCGCACGAAGACCGCCTTGACGTGGACGTCGTCGGCGGCGCGGTGCAGGATCTGCACCGTCTCGAGCGTTGATAACGACTTTCCGGTCAGGAAATCAAAGGGTTGCGACCGCGCCTGGTCGGTCATCTTTTCGCGCAGGTCCAGCGACAGGACGATGTCGCCCGTGGTCTGCGGCTTGGAAGCGCCGGCAATGACGGCGACCAGAATGATGGGCAGGCCGACCAGGACGATGATCAAGGCCGTGATCGCAGCGGTCAAGGTGATGAAAAACTGCTTCATGCGAACCCGGTGTCCCCTTGGTATCTTGCCGGAGCCATAAGGCCGCGGCACCCCCGTCACGCCGAAACGGCGCATCCGGTTAATACAATAATCGTTAATGCGCGAAGGTCAAATGAAGTCGCTGTCATTTGGGCGAAAAGCCCCTCAAAAACAGCTATTGTGACCGCGCTACACCACTAAGCGAAGCTCCGAAGAGTGTGCAGCGGTTTTCGGCTAAGCATCGCGTCCAAAAAGCTTAGCATGGAGACGCTAAAATTTCGTGCGTCCGGGGAAGGCATGGCGTTTCGGCTGATCGTGCGCATGTTCGTCGCGGCCGTGACAGTGCGGGCAGGAGTGGCCTTTGACGTAAAATGGGCTCTGCTGGTCCTCGGCCGTCAGGGCGTGGTCGCAATAAAGGCAGAGGACCGCCGTGGTCGAGGGTTTCAGGTCATGATCGACGGCGATTCGCTCATCAAACACGAAGCATTCACCTTGCCATAACGATTCCGACTGGGGCACGTCTTCGAGATATTGCAGGATGCCGCCCTGCAGATGATAGACATCGTCGAAGCCCTGGTCGATCAGCCAAGAGGTGAACTTTTCACAGCGAATGCCGCCTGTGCAGAAGGTGGCGATCTTTTTGCCCTTCAAGGTTTCCGCCTGGTCGCGCGTCCACGCTGGCAGGTGCTTGAAGTTCGGAATCTGCGGATCGATGGCGTTCTTGAACGTACCGAGATTGACCTCGTAATCGTTGCGCGTGTCGATGATGATGACGTCGTCGCGGCTGATCAGGGCATTCCAGTCGGCGGGTTTGACGTATTGGCCGAAGCGTTCCATCGACACTGGCTCACCCAGCGAAATCGTCTCCTTCTTCAGCCGCACGCGTGCCTTGCCGAAGGGCTGGAAGGCCGCGTAGGACTCTTTCCACTGGATCGGTCCGCCGACGATGTCGTCTTGCAGGTAGGTCAGGAAGCTGTCGATCGCCGCGCGCGTGCCGGAAATGGTCGAGTTGACGCCTTCGCGTGTGATCAGCACCGAGCCCTTGATATCAAGGGCTTTCAGGCGGTCGAGCATCGGGGCCTGCATGGCCTCGAAGTGCGGAAACGGGAAGAAGTGATAAAAGGCAGCAATCACAAATGGCTGCGCTTGGGAACCGGGCTCAAACATGGGCGGCAGATAGCATAGATCAGAGATAGCGCCAATCGCGGATAAAGGCCGCCTGGCCATGGCGGACGCCGTCTCGATCGATAACGTTCCACAGGACGGTATTGCGGATTTCGAAGCGCCGGCCCTGGCTGGAAATGCGGACGCCGGAATAATCGGCGACACAGCCGTTTTCGAGCGCGGCCTTGAGCAGCCGGTCGCGGTCG
>CAMLPZ010000061.1 GCA_946482045.1 uncultured Asticcacaulis sp. | reverse complement strand
TAGCAAAGCCCCCCTTCCGTCATTTGCTCCGCAAATGCCACCTTCCCCGTAAACGGGGAAAGAAGAAGTGAAATGCACTCAGCTAATTCCTTCCCCGTTCACGGGGAAGGTGGCGACGCGAAGCGGCGACGGAAGGGGGAATTTCTGAGGTCGGGCCAAAGACTGGCTTCAACCCGATAAACTCCAAAGCAATAAAAAAGCCGCCCCGTAAAGGAGCGGCTTTTCACTTTCGATTTGAAACCGAAATTACAGGTTCGTCGTGGAAGTATCGACCTTCACGCCCGGGCCCATCGTCGAAGACAGCGAGATCTTCTTGACATAGAGACCCTTGGCGCCCGACGGACGGGCCTTGACCAGCGCGTCGACCAGAGCCTTGACGTTGCGTTCCAGGTCTTCAGTCGAGAACGACACCTTGCCGACGCCGACGTGAACGATACCGGCCTTTTCGACGCGGAACTCGACCGCACCGCTTTTGGCGTCCTTGACGGCCTGGGCGACGTTCGGGGTGACGGTGCCGACCTTCGGGTTCGGCATTAGGCCGCGCGGGCCCAGCACCTTACCGAGGCGGCCGACCAGGGCCATCATGTCCGGAGACGCGATGACGCGGTCGAAGTCCATGAAGCCACCCTGGATCTTTTCGACCAGGTCTTCGGCGCCAACGACTTCAGCGCCAGCGGCCAGAGCTTCTTCAGCCTTCTTGTCCTTGGCGAACACGGCGACGCGGACGTCCTTGCCGGTGCCGGCGGGCAGGTTGACAACGCCACGGACCTGCTGGTCGGCGTGACGCGGGTCGACGCCCAGGTTGACGGCGATTTCGACGGATTCGTCGAACTTGGCCTTGGCGTTGGCCTTAACGACGCCCAGAGCTTCCGTCAGCGGATAGATCTTGGTCGAGTCGGCGTTCCACGCCTGAATACGTTTTGCGATCTTGGTCATTAGTCGACAATCCTCAGGCCCATGGAGCGAGCAGAGCCTTCGATGATCTTCGACGCCTGGTCGAGATCATGAGCGCTCAGGTCCTTCATCTTCTTTTCAGCGATGTCACGCAGTTGCTGGCGCGTGATCTGGCCCGCCGAATCGCGGCCCGGCAGCTTCGAGCCGGACTTCAGGTTCAGGGCCTGCTTGATGAAGAAGGTGGCCGGCGGCGTCTTGGTGACGAAGGTGAACGACTTGTCCTGATACACCGTGATGATGGTCGGGAGCGGCGTGCCTTTTTCGACGTTTTCGGTACGGGCGTTGAATTCCTTACAGAAACCCATGATGTTGACGCCGCGTTGACCCAGAGCCGGGCCGATCGGGGGCGAAGGCGTGGCAGAGCCGGCCTTCACCTGGAGCTTGATATAGCCCAGGATTTTCTTAGCCATTGATATCTCCTAGAGTGCCAGTAAGGCACAGTTTGAGCCGTGGTCTTGGGTCACCCCTCCCACGGATTTGTTCCTCTTATAATAGAGGAGCGCGGCCTATATCGGTTTTCCCCAGAAAAGGCAAGGCTTAATGGCAAGGCCTTACTTTACAGGATCGGCGGCCGTGAAGGGCGAGCAGCACGGTTTACCGATAGCCTTCAGTTCCATGACTTCGGCGCGCGTACCGTCAGGGTCATAGAGGTTGAGTTGCCATTTGGCATCGCGGCCGATCTTGGGCAGCTCATCCTGGCCCTCCAGCCGCCCCTCGTTCCACAATCGCGTATAGGTCTGGCGGATATCCGGCACGCCCAGGGCAAAATGGTTGAGAATGCCGGCGGTCTTCTGGCTCATCCCATCCGGGATGCCGCGACCGTCCTTGGGCTCGACCAGCATATATTCGATCCAATCGGTGCCATCCGGCACCTGCAGCGATACCCAGGTTGGCTTGTCCTCTTCGAAACCGCCATACCAATAGGGTCTGAAACCGAGGATGTCGCGATAGAAGGCGTCGGCGCGGGCACGGTCATGCAGGATCAGCCCGACATGGATGATGTGGCCCGATATGGGCTTGGCGGCGACATGTGCCGGTGACTTTGGCGGCTGGACGAACTCGACGCGATTGCCTTCCGGATCAAGCAGCGAGAAATAGCGGCTGCCGTCGGTGCCTTTGGACACGGTGTTCGGCACTGCCTGATTGCGTGACGCCAGATAGGCGCGCAACGCCTCGGCATCTGTTGTCACAAAGGAAATATGGTCGAGGCGATTGATGCTGTCGTCCGGCCTCGGCAGGATTTCAACCGACTGCGTATCGGAAAAGGCATAGCGTACGCCGGCTGTGTTTTCAGGATCGGCCGTTTTCACCGCGCCCAAACCTTGCGTATAGAAGCGTTCGCTGGCGACGGGGTCGGCGGCATAAACAGCGATATGGGACACGCCCGTGATGGCGGGACGCTTGGGCGATGCCACCGCCGCCCCAGACATGGCGACCAAACCCGCAAGCACTGCGCAGCACCACGTACGAAGCATCACAACGTCCTCCCAATATCGTTTTGACCAAAGCTATCATTTGAGCACCGAAGGTCAAACCATTACAGCGGCAACAAAAAAACGCCCCGGTTTCCCGAGGCGTTTTTGATATCTGGCTTCGACCGCTGCTTTTAGGCCGTCTTTTCCACTTGGGAGTATTCCAACTCGACCGGCGTGGCGCGGCCGAAGATCGACACCGACACACGCAGACGGGCGTGTTCCTGATCGACGCTTTCGACGACACCGTCGAACGAGGCGAAGTGGCCAGAGGTAATCTTGACCTTCTCGCCGATTTCGAACGACTGAACGGGCTTCGGACGCTCAACGGCCGTTTCGGCGCTGCCGACGATGCGCTGGACTTCCTTTTCTGACACCGGCATGGGCTTGGCGCCCGAACCGAGGAAGCCGGTGACCTTGGGCGTGTTCTTGACCAGGTGGAAGGCCTCGTCGGTCAGTTCCATCTTCACCAGCACATAGCCCGGGAAGAACTTGCGTTCGGAATTGAACTTGCGGCCGCGGCGGACCTCGACGACCTCTTCGGTCGGCACCAGGATTTCGGAGAACTTGTCTTCGAGACCTTGCGCCTTCGCCTGGTCGCGCAGTGCTTCGGCGACCTTCTTTTCGAAGTTCGAATAGGCGTGGACGATATACCACTTGTGATTTGGGTTGGTAACCGGAGCGGTAACGTCTTGAACGGTAGCCATGCGCCTAAATCCTTAAACTCGGCCGATTTGCGTGAGCTGCTGCGTCAGGAATCCGAGCGCGCCGTCCACCAAAAAGAAGAAAACGGAGGCAAGCACGACCATGATCAGCACCATGACAGTGGTGATCCAGGTCTCCTTGCGCGATGTCCAGGTGATCTTACGGGCTTCCTGGCGGACTTCCGTAAAGAACTTGGCGGGATTGAAAGGCTTCTTGGGTTCGGCCGCGGCGGCCGACGACGCGGCCATCTTCACGGGCTCGATCTTGCCCAGCGGCGTCTTGCCAGTCGACACGGTCGGCGTTTTGGCGGCGGGTTTGGGATCGGGTTTCTTGACCATCAAAAGCCTATTCACGTCTGTAGCCGCGTTGTCGCGCGACTTTCAAACAACAGAAATGAGGCTCGAAAACGCATTTTCAAGCCTCCATTTAATTTGCAGCGATTCTTGTCGAATACAGCAAACACTTTTTGGCTTGCCGGACTGCGCTTTCAGAAAATCGCCGTGGAAATGGCAGGGGCAGAGGGGCTCGAACCCACGACCTTCGGTTTTGGAGACCGACGCTCTACCAGCTGAGCTATACCCCTTCACGCGGACCGGCAGCGTTCCTGCAAGTCCATGAGAGCCGTGCGATGTATCAGCGCTTGCGCCAAAGGGCAACAGGCATAATGCGCTTTTTCACAGGCGCGCGAGCAATGTGCGAAAAAGTGTCGGGCGCTTTTTCGCTAGACATTGCGAAAAAGCAAGCCCGTTAAGGTACGAATGCCGGATCGACCACCGCCCAGAAGGCCGATTTGGGCTTGCCGGTCGTGTCGAACAACAGCGGATGGTTGAGGCGCGGAGTCGGGAAGGACGACAGCCAGGTCGAGTTGTCGGCCACGCCCCACATCGTCACCGACTTGACGCTGGCGTGCTCGGCGAACAGATTGAACATCGCCCGGTATTGCAGAGCCTGCGCCTTGAGCGCGTTGGCATAGGCCGTCGTGCCAGCGGTAAATGCCGCCTGGCAGCCGGTGGGCGGGCTTGAGAAGCAGGTGCCTGCGTCAGACGTATAGAGCGACACGTCCAGTTCGGTGATGTGGTTGATCAGCCCCCTCGTCTCCACCGCCGTCAATGCCGCCTTGGCCTCGGCGACCGATGGCGATGCGGTATTGATATGGAACTGGTGGCCGACGCCATCGATTGGCACGCCGCGCGCCAGCATTTCGTCGATGATAGCCATGAAGCGACCGCGCTTGTCGGCATATTCCGTGCTGTAATCATTGATGAATAGCTGTACAGTCGGGTCTGCCGCCCGAGCTGCGCGGAAGGCGATCTCGATATAGTCGGGCCCGAAGATCTGATACCACTGCGAATTACGGTAATTGCCTGATGCGTCGTCACGCGTAGGTTCATTGACGACATCCCAGGCATAGACCTTGCCTTTGAAGTGCGTCACGACGTCGGTGATGTAGGTCTCAAGCCGCGCCTGCACCGTAGCCTTATAGCTCGGACTGGCGGGATCGCCGGCGAAGAACCAAGACGGCGATGTCTGGTGCCACAAGAGGGCATGCCCCCGCACCTCGATGCCGTTGGTCTGGGCCAGGTTGATCAGCGTATCGGCCGAGGTGTAGTTATAGACGCCGGCGCTGACGCCGATCGGATCGGCCTTCATGACGCTTTCGGCGGTAATGCTGTTGGCGTGCTTCAGCAGGACCGGATTGGTGATGGAATTGACCGCCTGGCCGGGATCAACCGCCATGCCGATTTTGAACTTGCCAGCAAAATGTGTCTTGAGGGCCGGCGCCGTTGCCGGATCAGGCAGAACGGGTCCGGATGACGAAGAGCTTGAGCTGGAAGAACTGCTGGAACCGCCCCCCGAGCTTCCGCCTCCCCCGCCACCACCACAGGCCGCCAGAAGCGAAGCACCACCGGCCGTGAGCAAGAGGCTCCGCCGGCTGATTGAAGCCGTATCATGCATAGTTAGTCTCCCTGTTAAGCAATTCTTTTGATTGCTTATTAGTGAGTTAACCGCGTCATCGATGTCAGGTCAATACATAATGTTAGCGGTCACAGGAGCGTGGTCAGCCACCAGATCAGCCCGCCCACGACCGGTACGGCGCCCCAGATGGCGGCGCGCGTCAAGAAGCTTGGCAGCCAGGTCAGCACCGCCTTCTCCTGGACGCGAATGCTCAGGCGGTCGTAGGAACTGATTTCGCCGTAAGCGCGATCGAGCGCACCCTTTTCATCCGCCGTCAGCCACGGCCTGTTCACGGCGTAGTCACGCACGGCCTCATAGCCGCCGGGTGTCATCTTCGGCGTAAAGCTCAGGGTGACACCGCCGAAGTCCCAGGTCCTCGGCTTGGTCGGCAGGTCCAGTTCGTAATCGGTCTTGATGACCGTGGTTATGCGGCCTTCGCGGACATCCCCCATGTCGAACGGGAAATAGCGGCGGCCATCAGGCTCTTCCAAGGCGTAGTCGAAACCCGATTCCGGGCTGAAGAATATCTTTTCGAACGGCACGCCAGTGCGGTGCCAGGGATTGGTCGTCGTCACCAGCGTGTTGATGGTGATTTCATTGTTGCGGCGATCGTCGACCATCTGCGGGATGGCGCACATGTTCATACCGTAGATGTAGCTGAACAGGGCGCAGCGATCCTCGATATAGCTGGTCAGGCTCTGGTATTGCAGTTCCCGGCGCACACCATCGGCGCGGCTGCCGCGATAGATATAGTCGATCTCGATCAGCGTCTCTTCGCCCTTCTTCTTGGGGAGGTTGATAACTTCGCGCACTTCGTAGTCGAGGTTCGGACGCTTATCCATCATGCGCTTGAGGTCGGACTGCGGCTTCAGGATAAGCGCGTAACCCAGATCATTCTGCGCCAGATGCTCAAGGTCCCCGCCCTGCGCCACGTCCGACGTGCCTTCGAACCAGTAGGTCTCGCCCTCGTAAACGCACATTGAAATACAGTGGTTGAAGGCCCCAAGGCGCGGCGGCTGGTTGATCAGGTCGTGGCCCCGGCGGGTATCGACCAGGGCCGGATAGGACTCGACGCCCATCTTGGTTAGCATGGCCGCAATCATCTTGGAGACGTCCTTACAGTCTCCGATGCGGTCGGCATAGATCTGGTGCAGGCTGCGCGGCACGAAGCCGCCCTCCCCGAACGAAAAGGCGAAATAGCGGATGCTTTGCTGCACCCAGCGCACGGCGGCGACGATGCGGTCCGGCGTTTCCTTGTGATCCGCCTCGATCTGCGCGATCACTTGCAAAAGGCCATCAGGATAGTCGTGATCCCCCTCAAAGCCCGCGCGCATCAGGTCCGCCACGCGTTCCCAGGTGTCGATGCTGGTGGCGAAGAAGCCCTTGGCGGGGATGACCCAGCCCGGCATGTCGCGCTCATAATCGCACGGCGGGATGTTGGAATCCTGCCAGACCAGCTCGGTCGAACCATCGGCCAGAGCGGCCTTTTCCGGCTCATACCAGCCGGCGGCAAAGGGCTTCAGGATCAGCTTGCGCTCGGGCGGCACGATCATGCGGACGTGGCGCTTGTCCCAGAAGATGCCGCTCTGCAGCGGCGTCGGCATGGAGATTTCGCCCTGGAAACAGGCCGGATCACCTTCCAGCGTCATGGCCATGTCAATGACATCACCGATACGCACGTCCGGAAGGTTAATCGCCATGGTCCAGCGGCCGTCAAGCACCAGGCGCTCGAAACTGCGTTCGCGGCGCATGACGAAATAGCGCTTTTCGACATCGACCTCGATGACCTCCTCACCGCGAATAATGCGGATATGGTGGATGGTCAGGTCGTCATAATAGGGGTTGAACGGCAGGGTGACGTTGGCCAGGTAGTCCAGCGCCGACAGGTTGACCACTTCTTCGATGGTGCGGTTGTAGCGCTGAGGCCGCGTCGTCAGTTTAGACTGATCGTCAACCAGCCAGGTATAGAGGCCCCACGGCGCGCGTGAACTGTCGAGCAGCGGCGGCCGCTTGAAGTCGAGTTCCTTTACCCAGGCAGGCGCCGGAGCGAAATGAATACGCCGCCTGACATCTTCTTCGAACACGACCCCACCCTGTCTCTAATGCCGTATCCTTAACCGTTAACACACGGTTTGCCCTCGCAAAAGGGCTAAACCGCCACAGGTTGAACGGAACCGGCAGCCCTTATCTCGCCGGACCATTGGCGACAGGCACGCCGAAGTCCGGCACGCCGTCGGCTGTATAGCGGATCGGCTGGATGCGGGTGTGGCGGTTCGGGTCGAACAGGGGATTGCCCGGTATCTCTTTATAATCGCGGGCGTGATAAACCAGGACATCCCTGCCCTGCTCATCGACCGTAAAGCTGTTGTGGCCTGGCCCCCAGATATTGTTTTGCGGCGAGCTCTTAAAAACCGGCTCGGGCGACTTGGTCCACGATGCCGGGTCCATGATGTCGGCGTCGTCACGCGCAGTGAGAAGTCCCAGGCAGTAGTTGTGATCTGTGGCGGATGCCGAATAGGTCATGAACAGACGGCCGTTGCGCGCCAGGATGGCCGGGCCTTCATTGACCTTGTAGCCGATGATCTCCCACGGCAGGGTCGGCACGGTCAGGCGCGCCGGCTTGGCCGCCAGCGTCGTCGGCGTGGCCAGAGGCGCGAGATATATATTGCTGTTGGTCTGGATGCCAGGCTCACCCTGCGCCCAGGCGATGTAGCGCACGCCGCGATGCTCGAACACGGTCGAATCAAGTGTAAACGTGTCCCAGGGCGTCTCAAGCTGCCCGGTCAAAGACCACTTCCCCGTCAACGGATTGGCGTCCTTGCTGCTTAAGACATAGGTGCGGATATGGAACTTGTCATCGCTGTCGCCGGCGGCGAAATAGATATGCCATTGGCCGTCGAAATGATGCAGTTCCGGCGCCCAGATATAGCCGCCCATCCTGCCCTCGGCCGGGCGGCGCCATACCACCGCCTCTTCGGCATCCCTCAAACCCGCAAGGGTCTTCGACCTGCGCATCGCCAGACGGTCATATTCGGGCACTGACGCCATCATGTAATAATAGCCATCGCTGTGCCGGAAGATTTGGGAGTCGGCGCGTTGCAGGACAAGAGGATTGACGATCGGCTTTATTTTCCCGCCCTCGCCTGTTTTATCTCGCGCGTGTGCCGGAAAGGCCAGGCCCGCCCCCGTGGCGGCAATCAGCCCGCCTCCTGCGGCAGCGGTCAGGAAGGTTCGGCGCGAAGCGGCAATACTCGGGTTAAACATGTCAGGACTCTGGCTGGCGTTTCGATGGTTTTTATTACGGCCCGAAGGGCTGCTGTCTATTATGTCAGACAAATTATTTCTATCTCGCGAGCCGGCGTTGTCAAACCCGATTACGCGGTCTGAAATTCTTATGGCTGTGTTCAGTTACCATTAAGCACGTGGTGGGATACTGACCGCTGGGCTTATGCCTTCCGTCGACAGAAGGTCGCCGGGACGAACGGAGTGGAGAGACAGGAAGTGTCTTCCATCAACACCAATGTCGGGGCGATGATCGCCCTGCAGAATTTGAACGCCATCAATGCGCAATTGATGACGACGCAGAACCGTATCTCGACGGGCCTCAAGGTCGCCAGCGCCAAGGACGACCCGGCGGCGTGGGCCATCGCCCAAAACCAGCGCTCTGAAGTC
Source organism: uncultured Asticcacaulis sp. (assembly GCA_946482045.1). Next base: position 7,796 of record CAMLPZ010000061.1, on the reverse strand, counting down.
AGCGCACTCGATGCCGTCAAAGGTTCGCTCTCCCGCACCTCGTCTTCTATTGATGTGGCCCTGTCGGCCGGCGAGTCGATTTCGGACATGCTGACCGAGCTCAAGGAGAAGGCGCTGGCCGCGTCCGACACTTCGCTGGACACCACGGCCCGCAACGCGCTGAAGGACGACTTCACCGCGATCCGCGACCAGATCACCAAGGCGCTGCAAAACGCCAGCTTCAATGGTATCAACCTGCTGAATGGGTCCAGGGCGTCGATTTCGGCCCTGGCCAACAGCAGCGGCACGAGCCGCATGACCGTCATGGGCCAGAACATGTCGCTGGGCGGGCCGATCATCACCTTGTCGGCCGCCGCCACATTCGCGACGGCGACCGCGGCCCAGAACCTTATTTCGGCGATTGACACATCGATCAATAATGTCTCGGCCGCCCTGTCGAAACTCGGCACGTCATCCAAGTCGATCGACCGGCATCAGACCTTTATCGGCAAACTTCAGGACACAATGACCGAGGGCATTGGCCGGCTGGTCGACGCGGACATGGCGGTCGAGGCGGCAAGGCTTCAGTCATTGCAGATCAAGCAGCAACTGGCGATCCAGGCGCTATCCATGGCCAACCAGTCACAGTCGTGGGTATTGCAGCTCTTCCGTTAATCGGGGAAGAGCTGCGTTAAGGCTTACTGGCCGACAACAACGTTGCCCGAACCCATGATCGAACGTGAGATGTTGCCCGACACCTTCTTGACGCGGACATCGCCGGAACCGACGATATTGACCTCGACGTCCTTAGCCTCGCCGCCGAAGCGTACGTCACCGGAGCCGGCGATATTGACTTCGAGCTTCGGCATGAAACCTTCCGCGACGGCAACATTGCCCGAACCGCCGATATTGACCTCAGCCGGGCCATTGATCTTGATGAGTTCGATATCGCCATTGCCGCCGATATTGGCTTCCAGCGCGGCGACGGATTTGGCCTTGAAATTGCCCGAGCCGCCGATATTGACGGCGAGGTCGCGGGTATTGCCGCCAGCAACATCACCCGAACCGCCGATATTGACTTCGGCGCGGCCTGCGACATCGCCAAGTGTCCAGTTGCCGCAGCCGCCCTGGCTGAACTCCAGTTCGGAGGTCGCGCCCATTTGGCCGAAGGTCGCGCCGCCGACCGAAACCTCGGCGTTCATCGGCACTTTAATATAGACGATCGGAAGCTCGGCCTTGGCGACAACGCCGATGCCGTTGATCTTGACGGCATCCGCGCCCTGACATTGCAGGCCGCGCATCTTGAGCTTGCCGTCGGCGACCAGCTTCGTGCCTTCCATGTGGACCATGATCTTGGGCAGCTTGTTGCCCGTGGCATAAGCGACCTTGAGCTCGACATCCTGGCGGGCCTCAGGCGTAACGACAACGCGCGCGGCGACGTTTTCCAGTTCAACTTCCTTGGCCACGGCCGCAAAGGCCGGAACCGCAACCATTGTGGCGATAACCGAAACAGCCGATACAATCGTGAGGTTTTTCATGATCCCAGTTTCCCGTTTATTGTGTGCTCCCGAACCGGAGCCGATGTATACACCCTGACGACGCGGCCTCCCAATGACAACTTAAAAGCCTGTCATGAAGCGATTGTAATGGAACGACCAGGCGAAAGCTTGCCGCGGATACTTACGGCGCTTGCCTTTTGCACGGACTTCCTCTATAGGCCCGCTTCCCCTGAAGGGTGGTCAGCCGCATCCGCGGAGCCACTGAACCATCGTGCGTGGCGGACTTCCGCCGTCACCCGCGCCACCCTTCTCATCGGAAGAGGATAAAAATGCCCTATTACGAACACGTCGTGATGTCGCGGCAGGACATTTCGCCGCAACAGGCGGAAGCCCTCAACGACACCCTGAAAGCCCTGATCGAAGAAAACGGCGGCCACATCGCCAAGATCGAATACTGGGGCCTGCGCAACCTGACCTATCGCGTCAAGAAGAACCGCAAGGCGCACTATTCGCTGCTGGCGCTCGACGCCCCGGCCGCGGCCGTCAAGGAAATGGAACGTCAGTTGTCGATCAACGAAGACGTCATCCGCTTCCAGACCGTCCGTGTCGAAGAGCTCGACCTCGAACTCTCGCCCGTCCTCGCCCGTCGTGACCGTCCGGAGCGCGGTGACCGCCCCGAACGCGGTGAACGTCAAGAAGCCTTTGCCGAGTAAGGGACAGACACATGGCTGAAGAAAACACCATCGCCGCTACGCCCGGCGCTCCCGTCGGCAACGGCCCTGCCCGCCGCCCGTTCTTCCGTCGCCGCAAGGTATGCCCGTTCTCGGGCGCCAACGCGCCGAAGATCGACTACAAGGACGTCAAGCTCCTGCAGCGCTACATTTCCGAGCGCGGCAAGATCGTGCCGTCGCGCATCACGGCCGTGAGCCAGAAGAAGCAACGCGAACTGGCCAAGGCCATCAAGCGCGCCCGCTTCCTCGCCCTGCTCCCCTACGTTGTGAAGTAAGGAGTTAGGCACATGAAAGTTGTTCTGCTTGAACGCGTGGAAAACCTGGGCCAGATCGGCGATATCGCCACGGTCAAGGACGGTTTTGCCCGTAACTACCTGCTGCCGCGCCACAAGGCGCTGCGCGCTACCGCCGCCAATCTGAAGATCTTCGAAGCTCAGAAGGAACAGATCGTCGCCCGCAACGCCGCCAACAAGGCCGCGGCCGAAAAGGCAGCCGGCGAACTCGACGGCACCACCTACGTCGTCATCCGCCAGGCGGGTGACTCGGGCCAGCTGTACGGTTCGGTCAACGCGCGCGACGTCGCCGAAGCCGTGGCTGAGGCCAGTGGCAAGGTCGAACGCAACCAGATCGTGCTCGACACACCGATCAAGACGCTGGGCCTGCACAGCCTGAAGGTCCGTCTTCACGCCGAAGTCTCGATCACCATCACGGTGAACGTGGCGCGTTCGGCCGACGAGGCCGAACGTCAGGCCGCCGGTGAGAACGTCATCGCCTCGCAATTCGAGGAAGACCGTCTCGCCGACGAACAAGCCGCTGCCGACCTGCTGGAAGGCGGCGCCGGCCAGGCCATGGCGGACGCCCCCTACGAGGCGTAAGCCGAGCTTTCCTTTGGGAAGTTGCCCCGGAAGGTCCGCCTTCCGGGGTTTTTTCTTGCCAAAAGCGAGAAACCGCATACAGTACCTGCGTTCGAGACTTAGGATACCCCAGCTGATCCGCCACCCGGCGCTCTTCAGGACATCGCTAACTTCGGATTTCGGCGGCGCAATCTCGCGTCCGCCTCTCTGCACGAAGGTGCGATATCAAGGAGGCCAATAATGGCGACAGGTACGGTCAAGTGGTTCAACTCCACCAAAGGCTATGGTTTTATTCAGCCGGATCAAGGCGGCGGCGATGTGTTCGTGCACATCAGCGCTGTTGAAAAGGCCGGTCTGCGTGGTCTGAACGACAACCAGAAGATCAGCTACGAGCTGGTTACGGAGCGCGGCAAGACTTCGGCTGCGAACCTGCAACTGCTCTAATAGCTCTATAGCTATTTGTTGAAACGCCCGGTAGCTTCGGCTGCCGGGCGTTTTGCGTTTGGCTCAAGGCATCAAAATAAAATTACCATAAATACTACACGAATTTAATTTCATACAATGCTGGAATGTGATCGCGATTTTCGGCATGTCATTTAGCAGGTTAAGCCGAGAACGCCGTTTTCAAATGGATCTGTAGTTTTTCTAACGTCGGAATTTAATAAATGTGCGGCCCCGCCCCTCTTTAAACTGTGCCGAACGGGGATCAAATAAGGCGCAATTAAAACCGATTTTGTCGGAAATAAGACACCACGCACACCAACCGATAGCTAAGAGATCCTCCCCATGATCAAAGCAAATGCACCCCGCACATCCGCGCGCCTGTATCGCTCGACGGCGCTTGGCCTGTCACTGGCCCTGTCGCTGGGCCTGTCCTCGGGCTTGGCGGCCCACGCCCAGGATACAGCCACATCAGCACCGACCGCCGACGAAGGCACCGAAGTCGTCGTCACCGGCCAGCGCGCGTCGAATCGCTCGCGTCTCAACACCCTTGTCCCCGTCGACGTTGTCACCACGCGCGCGCTGGAGGCCCAGGGCTCGACCGAACTGGCACAAGGCCTGTCGCGTGTCGCCCCGTCGTTGAACTTCCCGCGTCCGTCCGGCACCGATGCCACCGACGCCGTTCGTCCCGCCTCCCTGCGCGGCCTGTCGCCCGACCAGACCCTGGTCCTGGTCAACGGCAAGCGTCGCCATACCTCGGCGCTCGTCAATATCAACGGCTCGGCCGGCCGTGGCTCGGTTGCGGTTGATCTTAACGCCATTCCCGAAGCGGCGCTCTCCCGCGTTGAAGTCCTGCGTGACGGCGCCTCGGCGCAATACGGTTCCGACGCCATCGCCGGCGTACTGAACCTGCACCTGCGCGAAGCCCGCGAAGGCGGCAATGTTACCTTGAGTTACGGCGAATACGACACTGACGTCGAGCCGGCCAATTCGTCGCGTCACGTCAATGACGGCCGTACCACCGACCTGTCGGGCTGGCTGGGCCTGCCGATTGGCGACGAAGGCTTCCTGACCGTTTCAGGCCATTACCGCGACCGCGGCTTCACCAACCGGGCCGATATCGACACCGACCCGACCGTCGCCAGCCAAAAGATCGTGACCGCCCGCTATGGCGATCCGGACCAGCAGACGACCTCGGTGTTCGTCAATGCCGGCGTTCCGTTGAACGACAGCTGGAAGCTCTACGGCAATGCCGGCTTCAACCGGATCAAGTCGGAAAGCGCCGCCTTCTTCCGCCACAGCAATGCGTCGGGCAATATCGCGGAAGTCTATCCAAACGGCTTCCTGCCGCTGATCGGCATAACGTCTGAAGACCAGTCCGCGACCATCGGCGTGCGCGGCACCTGGGGAGAATGGACCCAGGACTACAGCCTGACAACCGGCCGGAACACGATCGATTTCCGCACCCGCAACACCATCAACGCCTCTTACGGCGCCGCGTCGCCGACCTCATTCAATGACGGCCGCCTGGTTTATGAGCAGACGGTCTTCAATGCCGACCTCAGCCGTCCGTTCGACGTAGGCCTGGCCGGCCCGCTGACGCTTGCTGTCGGTCTTGAAGCTCGCAATGAAAACTATGCCATTCGCGAGGGCGAACTCAAGTCCTACGCGCCGGGCCCGGTCAGCGGCAAGCCTGCGGGCGCGCAAGGCTTCCCGGGCTTCCAGCCCAGCAATGTGGTCGACGAAGACCGCAACAGCATCGGCGTCTACGCCAACGTGGCGGGCGATTTTACCGACAAGCTGTCCTACGACGCCGCTGTCCGTTACGAAGACTATTCGGACTTCGGCAGCAACACCTCGGGCAAACTGGCCCTGCGTTACGACGTTACGGACGCCTTTGCCGTCCGTGGCTCGATCTCGACCGGCTTCCGCGCGCCGTCGCTGGGCCAGCAGTTCTTCACCTCTACGACCAGCAACCTGAACACAGCAGTCACGCCGGCAGTGATCCTGGAAACCGGCACCTTCCCGGCGACCAGCGAGATCGCCCAGCTTCTGGGCGCAGAGGCACTTGAGCCGGAGACCTCGACCAGCGCAACATTGGGCTTTGTCTGGCGCAAAGGCCCGTTCGAAGTCACTGTCGACGGATATAGCATCGACATCGATGACCGGATCGTGTTGTCGGAAAACCTGTCCGGCGGACAGATCACGACCCTCCTGGCGCCCTATAATGTAACGGCGGCGCGCTTCTTCATCAACGGTGTCGACACCACGACCAAAGGCATTGATGTCGTTGCGAATTATCGCATCCCGACTGACAATTACGGCCGCTTTAACCTGTCGCTGGCGTGGAACAACAACACGACGGAGATCGATCGCCTTCCGACGCTCACCAACTCACCGCTCAGCCCGCAGCCGGTCCTGTTTGCCCGCGTCCGCCAGCAGATCCTCACGAGCTCGGCGCCCGAGAACAAGGGCACCTTCGCGGTCGACTGGAGCAACGGATCGTGGGCCGCCAATGCCCGCGCCACCTACTACGGTAATGTTACCGACCCAGCGACGCTCGCCGTCAACGACATCCAGACCGGCGACCACACCCTGATCGACCTGTCGGCCAGCTACCGCTTCCGCACCAACACGCTGGTGACGATCGGCGCGGACAACGTTCTGGACGAATATCCGGACGCCACGCCGGCCAGCCTGAATGTCACCAGCGGCAACGGCGCCGGCGCCCTGGCCTTTACGCGCTTCTCACCGTTCGGCTTTAACGGCCGATACCTCTACGCCCGGGTCAGCCAGTCCTTCTGATCCATACTTCGTAGGGCGAGAAAGCCCCCGCGGGTGACCGCGGGGGCTTTCTTTTGCATGAATATCGACAGCCAAGCTGTTGATAAAAAGGCAGTCCTCAACCTTAACACGCGGACGATCGGCGTTATGGAATTTCAGGCCCGGCGCGCCCATATGCCATAACTATCCCCGCTATCCACAGACTGTGAATCGAGAAATGTGGACGGCGTTAATTTGGCCCGTTACGTCTCTTTGCTTTCCTGCTTTAAGTCTTTACATGCCCACCATGCTTGACGCCCCCCTGCCCCTGTCCTCAATGGACGCCGCCCCTGCTTCGCTTCCGCATAATCTCGAGGCGGAACAGGCGCTGCTCGGCTGCCTGATGTTCGACAATGGCGCCTATGAACGCCTTTATGACGGTCTGGCGGCGCGGCACTTCTACGAGCCCTTCCATCAGCGCCTGTTCGCCACGATCGAAGAACAGATCCGCGTCGGCCACCTGGCCGAACCCATCGTCCTGCTCGACAAGTTCAAGAACGATCAAGCCTTCCAGGACCTGGGCGGCATCCGCTACTTTGCCGACCTGGTCGACCGCGCCCCGCCGGCGGCCAATGCCAACGACTATGCGCGCGTCATCTACGACCTGGCCATCCGCCGCGAACTGATCCGCCTGGGTGGCGAGATCGCCAAGGCGGCGCACGGCGAACTCGATGCCCGCGAACAGATCGAAGTCGCCGAAGCCCAGCTCTTCGCCATGGCCGAGACCGGCTCGTCATCGACCGGCTTCGTGCCGTTTTCCGAAGCGGTGTCGGGCGCCCTGCACCTGGCGGAAGAAGCCTTCCACCGCGACGGCGGCCTGTCGGGCATTTCGACCGGCCTGGTGGACCTGGACAAGCAGATGGGCGGCCTGCATAAGTCCGACCTGCTGATCCTGGCCGGCCGTCCGTCGATGGGGAAGACGGCGCTGGCGACCAATATCGCCATGAATATCGCCCGCAACTATGCCTATGAGCCGCAGCCGGACGGCACGCGCAAGACGGTCAGCGGCGGCGTCGTGGCCTTCTACTCGCTCGAAATGTCAGCCGATCAGTTGGCTTCGCGTCTGCTCGCCGATGCCTCAAGCGTTGCCTCGGACAAGATGCGTAAAGGCGAGATCGACGCAGGCGAGTTCATGCGGCTGAAAGAGGCCGCGATGGAGATCGCCGCATCCCCGCTCTATATCGACGACACCGGCGGTATCAGCCTGGCCAAGCTCACCGCCCGGGCCCGCCGCCTCAAGCGGACCTCAGGCCTCGACTGCATCATCGTCGACTACCTTCAGTTGGTCACCATCGGCGATGGGTCGACCATGAACCGCGTGCAAGAAGTGTCGACCATCACCATGGGCCTGAAATCGCTGGCCAAGGAACTGGCCGTGCCGGTTATCGCCCTGTCGCAGCTGTCGCGTCAGGTCGAAAGCCGCGACGACAAGCGGCCGCAGCTTTCGGACCTGCGCGAATCGGGCTCGA
>CAMLPZ010000060.1 GCA_946482045.1 uncultured Asticcacaulis sp. | reverse complement strand
CCGGTCGGCGCCTGCGTCGGTATGCGCGGTTCGCGCGTTCAGGCCGTCGTCGCTGAAATGCAGGGCGAAAAGATCGACATCATCCAGTGGTCGCCTGACGAAGCCACCTTCATCGTCAACGCCCTGGCCCCGGCCGAAGTGTCGAAGGTGGTGCTGGACGAAGAAGAAGACCGCGTCGAAGTCGTGGTGCCGGACGAACAACTGTCGCTGGCCATCGGCCGCCGCGGCCAGAACGTCCGCCTGGCGTCGCAGCTGACCGGCTGGCAGGTCGACATCATCACCGAGTCGCAGGATTCCGAGCGCCGCCAGAAGGAATTCGCCGAACGCACCGCGCTGTTCCAGGAAGCGCTCGATGTCGACGAGGTTATCGCCCAGCTGCTGGTTACCGAAGGCTTCACCTCGGTCGAGGACCTGGCCTATGTCGACGAGAACGAAATCGCGGCCATCGAAGGTTTCGACGAGGACACCGCCCAGGAGCTTCAGGCCCGTGCGCGCGACTTCCTCGAAAGGGAAGCTGCCGAGCAGGACGCCAAGCGCCGCGAGCTGGGCGTCGAAGACGATGTCCTGAGCCTGCCGGGCCTGACGCTCGCCATGGCCGTCGCTTTCGGCGAAGCCGGCGTGAAGTCGGTCGAAGATGTGGCCGATCTCGCTACCGACGAAGTTCGCGGCGGCTTCGAACAGAAGGATGGCGAACGCGTCCGTGTTCCGGGCGCGCTCGAAAGCTTCAACCTGTCGGTCCAGGACGCCGAAAACCTGATCCTCAACGCCCGCATCGCGCTGGGCTGGATCGAAGCCCCCGCTGCTGAAGAGGATGAAGCGGCCGAAGGCGATTTTGCTGAGGAGGGCGCCGATGTCGCCACAGCAGAACAATGAGGCCGCGCCGCTAACCGAAACTGATGGCATCTCCGCTTCTCCAATTCTTACTGAAGAAGAGACAGCGGAGACCGGTATCCTGTGTGAAACGCCGTCGGGCCGGCTGCCGGTCCAGCGGCGCGATGCTGTGTCCGGCGAAAGCATTGACACAGACGGCATGATCCGTTTTGTCGTCTCACCGGACGGCATTGTGGTGCCCGATGTGGCGCATAAACTCCCGGGTCGCGGAATCTGGGTACGCGCCGATCGCTCAGCCCTTGAAATCGCGATCCGCAAGAACATATTTGCGAGAGCGGCAAAGCGTCAGGTGAAGACGGATCCCGGCCTGGTCGATCAGGTGCATGGTCTGTTGCGCCGCCGCTGCCTGGATCTGCTGGGGCTGGCGCGCCGCGAAGGCCTCCTAATCAGCGGATATGAAAAAATTCTCGGCAATGTGAAGGCGAAAAAGCTCGCCTGGCTGATCGAGGCTACGGATGGCTCGGCCGATGGCCGCAATCGCATCCTGGCCGCCAATCGCGCGGCACAAGGACAGGCAAAAATCTGCGGTTGTTTCGACAACTCGGATTTAAGTTTGGCTTTGGGGCTGGAAAATGCCATACACATTGCTCTCCTGCCGGGGAGGCGCAACGAGCGCTGGTCCTCGGAGATGAAACGGTTGTCCGGCTTTGAGCCTCTTGTCCCCGCTGCGTGGGACGGGCCTGGCGGACCGGACGGGTGACGGCGTCCAGTTAAATGTCATTTTCAAGGTCCGGCTTAGACCGGCCAGCGAAGAATCTACGAATTATTTGTCAAATCGGAAAGTTCGCATCTGGCGGACTTCGCAAGGGTTAAGTAAAGCAAGCCGCATGAGCGACACTAAAGACGACAAGACCAACGACCAGAACCGCGAGGGCCGCACCCCCCTCACGCTGAAGCCGCGCGTGGGCGGCAATGTTTCGACAGGCACCGTGAAGCAGAGCTTCAGCCATGGCCGGTCGAAAACGGTGGTGGTCGAAACCAAGCGCCGCATTGGCACGCCGCCGGCAGGTGCACCGGGTGCTCCCGCCCGTCCGTCACATGACACCAATCTGGCGCGACCCACCCAGTCCGCGCCGAATGCACCGCGTCAGCAATCGTCCGCGCCGCAACAACAACGCTCCTCGGGTCCCGGCGGTTTGCGCCAGGAAGAGCAGGACGCCCGGCAGCGCGCCATCCAGGCGGCGCTGGCCGAACAACAACGCCGCGACGCCGAAGCGAAGGCCGCTGCCGCCCGTGCAGCGTCACAAGCTGCCGCTGCTCAGGCGGCTGCCCGCCCCGAGCCTGTGGCCGAAGCGCCCAAGCCGGTCGTCGAAACCGCGCCTGCGGCCTCTCAACCCGCCGCGCAACCGGCGCCCCAGCCGCCCGCGCCCGCACCTCAGGCGCGCGAAGCCGCGCCGCAACGCGACAACCCGCCGCAATTCCGCAATGAACGCGCCCCGCGTTACGATCAACGCGCGCCGCGCGAAGGTCATCAGGCGCGTGATGGCCAGCGCGATGGTCAAAGGGACGGCCAGCGTCCGTCCTATCCTCCGCGCGACGGCCAACGCGATGGCCAACGCTCTGATTTCCGTCCACGCGATGGTCAGCCACCTCGCGACGGCCAGCGCAGCGACGGTCGCCCGCCCTATCCGCCCCGCGATGCCAATCGCGACGGCCCCCGCGATGGTCAACGTAGCGACAGTCGTCCGCCGCGCGACCCGAACCGTCCCTATACGCCGCGCGACCCGAACGCACCGCGTCCGCCACGTGATCCGAACCGTCCGTACACGCCGCGCGACCCAAATGCGCCGCGTCCGCCGCGCGAGGGCGGCGAGCGGGGTGAAACCGTTCGCTACAGCGCCAACTCCCCACGTCCACCGCGTCTGGGTGGTGGTGTTTCCGCCAACGCGCCGGCAACGCCCGAAGTCGACCGTATCCGCTCGAGCCGGGGCACGACGGGTCCAGTCAAGACGACGCGCGACGACGACGACCGTGGCGGCGTCAAGCGCGGTAAGGCCGGTGCACCGGTCAAGGCCGTGTCGCAGACCCGTGGTGAGCCGAAGCGCCGCGAAGGCCGCCTGACCCTGCAGGCCGTTGTCGGAGACGACGAGGGCGCAGCCGATCGTATGCGTTCGCTGGCCTCGGTTCGCCGGGCGCGCGAACGTGAACGCGAAAAGCGCAAGGGTTCGCAGGTCGAACAGGCCCGCGTCTCGCGCGAAGTCATCATTCCCGACGTTATTACGGTCCAGGAACTGTCAAACCGTATGGCCGTCCGAGCTGTCGACATCATCAAGATGCTGATGAAGCAAGGTATGATGCTGAAGATTAACGACGTGATCGACACCGACACCGCTGAACTGGTGGCTTCGGAATTCGGCCACACGGTCAAGCGCGTGTCGGAGTCCGACGTCGAAGAAGGCTTCATCTCGGCCGCCGACGATGAAGGCGATACCATGCCGCGTCCGCCGGTCGTGGCCGTCATGGGTCACGTCGACCACGGCAAGACCTCGCTGCTCGATGCCCTGCGCAAGACCGATACCGCCGGCGGTGAAGCCGGTGGCATCACTCAGCATATCGGTGCCTATCAGGTCCGCCTGCCATCGGGCGAAAAGGTCACCTTCCTCGATACGCCGGGTCACGCCGCCTTCTCGGCCATGCGCGCCCGCGGTGCGAATGTGACTGACCTGGTCGTGCTCGTCGTCGCTGCCGATGACGGCGTCATGCCGCAGACCATCGAAGCTATCAACCATGCCCGCGCCGCCAACACGCCGATCATTGTTGCGGTCAACAAGATCGACAAGCCCGGCGCCAAGCCGCAGAATATCATCAACGAACTTCTGCAGCATGAAATCGTTGTCGAATCCCTGGGTGGTGAAACCCAGGTTGTCGAAGTCTCGGCCAAGACGGGCCAGGGCCTGGACAGCCTGATCGAAGCCATCCTGCTGCAAGCTGAAGTCCTTGACCTGCGCGCCAATCCGGACCGTACGGCCGAAGGCGTTGTCATCGAAGCCAAGCTCGACAAGGGCCGTGGTCCGGTGGCGACCGTCCTGGTCAAGCGTGGTACGCTGAAGCGCGGCGACATCATCGTTGCCGGTTCCAGCTTCGGCCGCGTCCGTGCCCTGATCAACGAGCGCAACGAGCAGCTGCCGGAAGCCGGTCCTTCGGAGCCGGTCGAAGTCCTGGGCCTCGACGAAGCGCCGAGCCCCGGCGACGCCTTCGCCGTGGTCGAGAACGAAGCCCGCGCCCGCGAAATCACCGATTACCGCGAACGTCTGCGTCGCGAAAAGACCCTGGCACCGGTTGGCGCCGTGTCTTTGACCGACATGATGTCGAAGCTGGCCGACAAGAAGGTCAAGGAGCTTCAGCTCATCATCAAGGCGGACGTTCAGGGGTCGGCCGAAGCCATCATCGGCTCGCTGGAGAAGGTTGGCAACGAAGAAGTCCGTGCACGGATCATTCATTCGGGCGCCGGTGCCATTACTGAGTCCGACGTGCAACTGGCCAAGGGCTCCAACTCGCCGATCATCGGCTTCAACGTCCGCGCTTCCAAGCAGGCGCGCGACCTGGCCGAGCGTGAAGGCGTGGAAATCCGCTACTACGCGATCATCTATGACCTGATCGACGACATCAAGGGTGTGCTCTCGGGCATGCTCGCGCCGATCCAGCGCGAAACCTTCCTCGGCAACGCGGAAGTGCTGGAAGTCTTCGACATCACCAAGGTCGGCAAGGTCGCCGGCTGCCGTGTCACCGAAGGCCGCGTGGAAAAGGGCGCCCGCGTCCGTATCCTGCGCGACAATGTGGTCATCCAGGAAATGGGCGTTCTGTCGACGCTCAAGCGCTTCAAGGACGAAGTCAACTCGGTCGTCGTGGGCCAGGAATGCGGTATGGCATTCAATGGCTTCCAGGACCTCAAGGCCGGCGACTTCATCGAATGCTTCACGGTCGAAGAGATCAAGCGCACGCTCTGATCTCCTTAAAACCAAGGTTCATGGCCCGCCCTCACCGGCGGGCCATTTTCGTTTCAGCCTAAACCTTCACAAATCTTTGGAATTTGATGCTATAGCCAGCGGCCCATTGTTTGCAGGCTTGCCGTCCTATGCTCGACTCGACCCAATTCGACCCTTCGCACCACGTCCTGATCATCAAATGCCCGGATACGCGCGGTATCGTCGCGGCTGTGTCGGGCTATCTGAACGACAACGACATTTCGATCGTCGAATCGAACCAGTTCAACGACGCGCAGGGCGATATCTTCTACGTCCGTGTCGTCTTCCGTCAGGCCGGCCCCAAGATGCCGCCGATGGCAACCCTGCGCGATGGCTTCAAGCCGATCGCCCACCGTTTCGCCATGGACTGGGACATCTTCAACCTGTCACGTAAGCCGAAAGTGCTGATTGCGGTCTCGAAGTTCGGCCACTGCCTGTACGAACTGCTGCACCGCTGGCGTTCGGGCCTGCTGCCGGTCGATATTGCCTGCGTCATGTCGAACCACGAAGACATGCGCTCCTTCGTTGAATGGAACGGAGTGCCTTACGTGCACCTGCCGGTCGGCAAGGACAACAAGGCCGAGCAGGAGGCGCAGTTTCTGGGCTTGATCGACCAGTATCAGGCCGATCTCGTCGTGCTGGCGCGCTACATGCAGATCCTGTCGGATGATTTGGCGCGCAAGCTGGAAGGCCGCTGCATTAACATCCACCACTCTTTCCTGCCGAGCTTCAAGGGCGCCAAACCCTATCACCAGGCGCACCAGCGCGGCGTGAAGATCATCGGGGCGACAGCGCACTATGTGACATCAGATCTCGATGAAGGCCCGATCATCGAGCAGGACGTCCAGCGCGTTCACCACGGCCATACGCCTGAGCAACTGGTCGCCATCGGCCAGGACATCGAAGCGCGCGTTCTGGCGCGTGCGGTCACGTGGCATGCGGAGCGCCGCGTGATCATCAATGGCGGCAAGACGATCGTTTTTAACTAAGCGCTTTCCGAAAAGTGCAACGCGGTTTTCGGATAAAAAGCGCGCCAAAAATGACCCGTGAGGTTGGGCTGCAAACCGCACCCGTCTGCGCTTCCGGTGCTCACGTACTCAAGTACGCTCCGCTCCGGGTCTCGACGGGCACGATTTTCGCCGCAACCTGACGGGATTTGCCGTCAGGAGTCAGCCTGTTTCTTTGCGAACGGCACGTTCACCGTTAGATACGTCGCGGCGCGCCACAGCCATTCGACCGGGCCATAGACAAAGCCCTTGAACCACAGGTGTGCGAAGACGACCTGTGCAGCGAACGCTCCCAGGCCAATCAGCACGGCTTCGCTCTGCGTCATCGTGGCGTGCAGGCCCAGTCCGAAGCTGTAGAAGACCGGCACGAAGATCAACGACTGGAGCAGGTAGAGGGTCAGGGTCATGCGGCCGGCGGGTGCCAGCACGTTCAGTGCCTTGCCGGCAAAGCTGTAATAGAGCGCGGTAAAGCCAAAGAAGAGGCTGAACATGACGCTGAGATCGAACCAGCCAGACACCATTGCTCCCCAAAGCGAGCGTGGCATGAAGACAGCGTCCGACGTCGGCATCAGGTTGGTCAGCATGTCCTTCGTGTGCCAAAGGCCAAGGGCGGCGGCGAGCGCGACAACAAACCCGATTATGCGCGTCTTGCCGAACTTTTCCGGCGCCCCGAAGAAGTTGACGCGGCCCAGCACCATGCCGATCAGCGACAGGCCGAGGATCTGGCTAAGCCGGCCGGATTCGTACATAAAGGCCCATTTGAACGGGTGGCCATCAACCCAGTTCATGCGGATGGTTTCCATCAGGCTCTTGCCGGTCAGATAGGCTTCAGGGACCTTGCTGCTCCAGAAGCTCATCGGCTTGTTGGCCCATTCGGCGCCACCCAGCGCGCTGAAGATCTGGAAAATCATGATCGGCTGGAGAAGAAACAACACGCCCAGGGCCATCACCAGCGTGTTGGACTTCAGGCGGTAGAAGGGCACAAGGAACAGACCCATAACCGCGAGTACTTCCAGGATATCGCCGCGATACCACAGGCCGTGGATCAGGCCGATAATGCCGAGCACCGCCAGCCGCCAGATGAAGCGGCCGGTAAAGTCCTTACCTTTCTGCGCAGAGCGGTTCATAATGATGAAGAAGGACACGCCGAAGCACAGGGCCAGAAGCGCAAAAGCCTTGCCGCCGAAGACCGTGAAGACGGCATCGTGCCACAGGAGCTGAACCGGGTCGGTGACCGGGTGCGCCCAGTAAAGCTCGAACAGTTCCGGCATGTGCACGATGAACAATCCGAAGAGCGCGAAGCCACGCAGAGCATCAAGCCCTTCCATGCGCGGCACGAAGTCGATTTTTTGAGCAGCCATAGCAGCCCCCTCCCAAATATGTTGCAGCTATCTTGCGCAAAACCGCAGCGCTGCTTGTTGTATTTTCCTATGCATAACCCGACGCTGGCATTTTGCGATAGAAAAATCGCCGAAAAAGCCTATATGAGCGGGATGAAACGCAACTCCTACAACGATAAGTCCCAGAAGCGCGCCGGCGACCGGATGCACGGCCGCACGTCCGGCGAACTGGGTCCCAGCCAGCGTCAGCTGCGCGCTGGCGAACTGGTGCGCCATGCCCTGGTCGAAATCCTGCGCGAAGAAGAAGTCCACGACGAAGCCCTGCACAATATCTCGATTACGGTGACTGAAGTGCGCTGTTCGCCCGACCTGCGCCACGCGACTGTGTTCGTCGAGCCTCTGGGTGCCGGCCTTGGCGGCGTCAGCATCAAGCCGGAACAGATCGGCCCTGCGATCGCGGCGCTCAACGCGCACTCCAAGTTCTTCCGCGGTATTCTCGGCCGCCGGATCGACATGAAGTTCACGCCGGACCTGCGCTTCCTTCACGACGAAAGCTTCAACGAGGCGGCTCGGATCGATGCTCTGTTCCTACGTCCGGAAATCGCGCGCGATCTGCGTCATAATGACGATGAGGATGAGGATTAAGTAAGAGGCCCCACCACCACGCCGTTTCACGGCGCGGTCCCCCTCCCCATCGCTCCGCGACAGGGAGGAGTGATCGTGCTCCGTTTCTCCTCCCTGTGCCGAAGGCATGGGGAGGGGGACCATCGAGCAAAGCGAAGATGGTGGTGGGGGTTCTTTCTTTCCAACAACGGACACTCCAATGGCCCGAAAGAAAAAAGGCGACCCGGTGCACGGCTGGGTCTGTCTCGACAAACCCTATGAGATGACCTCGACCGCCGCCGTGTCGAAGATCCGCTGGCTGTTCCAGGCCCAGAAGGCGGGCCATGCCGGCACGCTCGACCCTTTAGCGACCGGTATCCTGCCGATTGCGCTGGGCGAAGCGACCAAGACCGTGCCGTACCTGATGGAGGCGGATAAGGTCTACAGCTTCACCATCACCTTCGGCACGACGACGGACTCCTATGATGCCGAAGGGACAGTGACGGCGCAGTCCGATGACCGTCCGACGCGCGAAGCTCTGGAAGCCATCCTACCGAACTATGTCGGCGTGATTGAACAGGTGCCGCCGGCCTTTTCCGCTATCAAGGTCGACGGCAAGCGCGCCTATGACCTGGCGCGCCAGGGTGTCGTGGTCGAACTCAAGGCTCGCGAAATCGAGATATTCGACCTGACGCTCGATGCGTTCGACACCGAAACGGCAACGCTGACGCTTCACTGCGGCAAGGGCACCTATGTCCGTTCCGTTGCCCGCGACCTGTGTGCGGACCTGGGCGTTTGCGGCCACGTTTCGATGCTCCGGCGCGAGGCGGTAGGCGCATTTGCAACAAAGAACGCAATAACACTGGAAAAGCTGACCGATTTAGTGCATAGAGGCGCCGCTTTTGACGCTTTGCTTGGCGTAGAGACAGCGCTGGACGACATCCCGGCCCTGCCTGTGACGCAAGACGAGGCCCAGAAGCTGAAGCAAGGCCGCGATCTTGCCCTTTTGCCCCGTCAGTTAGCGACTGTCACCGAGGCCCTTGAAGCCCGCCGCGAGGCCGGTTTTGAAGCGTTCTCCGACACGGTCCAGGCGGTTCAGGATGGTCAGGTCATCGCGCTTTGCGAATTGCGCGGCGGGAAAATCTTCCCGACTCGCATTTTGAACCTTTAATTCCTATGTAGGAGATTACCCGATGTCGATTACTGCTGATCGCAAGACAGAAGTCATCAAGACCCACGCCCGTTCCGAAGGCGACACCGGCGGCCCGGAAGTGCAGATCGCTATCCTCAGCGAGCGCATTGCCAACCTGACCGAGCACTTCAAGGAGCACAAGAAGGACAACCACAGCCGCCGCGGCCTCCTGAAAATGGTTTCGCAGCGCCGTCGTCTCCTCGACTACCTGAAGGGCCGTGACAACGACCGTTATCAGGCCATCATCCAAACGCTCGGCATCCGCCGCTAAGTTTGAAACCAGGGGCTTGGGGCCAACACCTCAAGCCCTTGTCTTATGTCTACCGCAGCTGTGCGGCAAACAGCGAAACTGCCCTCGCGAATGGCGAGGTTTACACACCCCGCGAAGCACCGGATGTTTCGCTGATCACACGGACCTGAAGCGTGAATCACAAATAGGTCCTCTCATCGCTGTCCCGATGACAGCTGACTTTGGCGACATGGGGTCGTCCAAGGTCTGAACGAAAGAAACGCAATGTTTGACATCAAAAGAAAATCCATCGACTGGGCCGGACGCAAGCTGACCCTGGAAACGGGCCGTATCGCCCGTCAGGCCGACTCTGCTGTCCTCGCCACCTATGGCGAAACCACCGTGCTGGCGACTGTTGTCTATGCCCGCGCGCCCAAGCCCGGCCAGGACTTCTTCCCGCTGACCGTGAACTATCAGGAAAAGACCTTTGCCGCCGGCAAGATCCCGGGCGGCTACTTCAAGCGCGAAGGCCGTCCTTCGGAAAAGGAAACCCTGGTTTCGCGCCTGATCGACCGTCCTATCCGCCCGCTGTTCGTCAAGGGCTTCAAGAACGAAGTCCAGGTCGTCGCCACCGTCCTGTCGCACGACATGGAAAACGATCCGGATATCGTTGCCATGGTCGCCGCTTCGGCCGCGCTCACCCTGTCGGGCGTGCCGTTCATGGGCCCGATCGGCGGCGCCCGCGTCGGCGTCATCGACGGTGAATACGTCCTCAACCCGACCCTCGACCAAATGAAGGAATCGGATCTGGATCTCGTCGTCGCCGGTACGTCCGACGCGCTGATGATGGTCGAATCCGAAGCTAAGGAACTGTCGGAAGACAAGATGCTTGGCGCCCTGATGTTCGCGCATTCCGGCATGCAGCCGGTCATCGACGCCATTATCGAAATGGCCGAGCACGCCGCCAAGGAGCCCTTCGAGTTCGAAGCCGAAGACTTCTCGAGCATCGTTGCCAGCATCAAGGGCCTGGTCGCGGACGACATCCGTTCGGCCTACGACATCAAGGGCAAGCACGACCGCCACGCCGCTGTCGGCGCCGCAAAGGCCAAGGCCGCTGTCGCCCTGGTGAAGACCGAAGAGAATCCCGACGGCGTTGACGCCAACAAGTTCTCGGCCGCCTTCAAGGAATGCGAAGCCGAAGTCCTGCGTCGCGACATCATCGACCATGGCAAGCGCGTTGACGGCCGTCCGGTCGACAAGGTCCGCGCCATCGTGTCGGAAGTCGGCGTCCTGCCGCGCACCCACGGTTCGGCCCTGTTTACCCGCGGTGAAACGCAAGGCCTGGTCGTTGCCACGCTCGGCACCGGCGACGACGAACAGTTCATTGACGCGCTGGAAGGCACGTACAAGGAAAAGTTCCTCCTGCACTATAACTTCCCTCCGTACAGCGTCGGCGAAACCGGCCGCATGGGTTCGCCCGGCCGCCGCGAAATCGGCCACGGCAAGCTGGCCTGGCGCGCCCTGCGTCCGATGCTGCCGGCGACGGAAGACTTCCCCTACACCATCCGCCTGGTCTCGGAGATCACCGAGTCGAACGGCTCGTCGTCGATGGCCACCGTCTGCGGCGGCTCTCTGGCGCTGATGGATGCCGGCGTGCCGCTGAAGCGTCCGGTGTCGGGCATCGCCATGGGCCTGATCCTCGAAAAGGACGGCTATGCGGTTCTGTCGGACATCCTGGGTGACGAAGACCACCTCGGCGACATGGACTTCAAGGTCGCTGGTACCTCGGAAGGCATCACCTCGCTGCAGATGGACATCAAGGTCCCCGGCATTACCGAGGAGATCATGACCAAGGCGCTGCGTCAGGCCAAGGACGGCCGCCTGCACATCCTGGAAGAAATGAACAAGGCCATTTCGGGCGCCCGCGAAGAACTGGGTGAGTTTGCTCCGAAGATCGAAACGATCAAGATCGCGGTCGACAAGATCCGCGAAGTCATCGGTTCGGGCGGCAAGGTTATTCGCGAAATCGTCGAAAAGACCGGCGCGAAGGTCGACATCCAGGATGACGGCACGATCAAGATCGCGGCTTCGGAACAGTCGAAGATCGACGCCGCGCGCGACTGGATCAAGTCGATTGCCTCGGAGCCGGAAATCGGCGCCATCTACAAGGGCAAGGTCGTGAAGATCGTCGATTTCGGCGCCTTCGTGAACTTCTTCGGCGCCAAGGACGGCCTGGTCCACATCTCGCAGATCAAGCCGGAAAAGATCGCCAAGGTCTCGGACGTCCTGAACGAAGGCGACGAAGTGAAGGTGAAGTTCCTTGGCCTCGACGACCGTGGCAAGACCAAGCTGTCGATGAAGGTGGTCGATCAGGAAACCGGTGAGGACCTGACCGAGAAGCTGGAAGCCGAACGCGCTGAGCGTCAGGCGGCCCGCGCTGCCGCCGGTGAAGACGCCGATGAAGGCGAACTGGAACTGGCCGAAGGCGGTGATCGTCCGGACCGTGGCGACCGCCCGCGTCCGCGTCGTCGTCGTCGCGACTAACGCTGTTGTGTAATGGGGTCGAGGGTCTGTGACCCTCGCCTTAAAGAAATAAAAAGGGCGATCCCTTAAGCGGGTCGCCCTTTTTATTTCTAAAAGAAGATGAAGGGGTCGCGGACCCCTTCACCCCAATACGCGATAGAGCTAGAACGGCAGGCATGTGGACCGCGATCAAGAAGCCCTTCTATAACCTCTACCGGCGGTGGTTCGGCATCTACGAACTGGAAGATCCCCGTATTGTTCACAAGGAGGCCCCCTATACCTTTTACCTGCCATCAGAGATGCGTCAGGACAGCGTTGCGGTGGGAGATTGTGTTCAGCTTGTATTTAGGAGCATCCCGACCGGGCTTAAATACGGGGGAGAACGTATGTGGGTTGACGTAATCGGACGGACGCCAAGTTGTGTCGTCGGTAAGCTTGCAAACATACCCACCGATATGCCGCAGCTAAGACTAGGCAAAATCATCCATTTTCAGCCATTTCACATTATCGATTTTGACACCAAACGAGATTTGCCGGCCGATGAGCCCGCCCAAAAACAATACTGGGACCGCTGTTTTGTAGATCGCTGCGTTTTAGATGAAGGCGTTCCGGTTTATTATGTTTACCGGGAACAACCCGATATGGATGAGCCGGGAGACAAATATCCCGACAGCGGTTGGCGCATACGTGGGGACTATCGGGACATAACGGATGAAGAACTGGATGCGCGGAAGGCACAATATATTGCCTTAGGTAAAGTTCTCAATGCCGACGATAGCTGGCTCCACCTGATTGACGCGCCCATCGGTTCGGCTTTCATGCGCAATTTTGAAACGGGTGAGTACGAACCCTATGATCGCGACGCAGACAATGACGACGATTGAAGACAAGCTTCTCGACCGCGCCGCCATACAGAAGCTGGCGGAAAAGGGTGAGCCCGTCACCTTGACAGGCTGTGAGCTGGAAGAGGTCGATCTGTCGAATATCGTGCTCAATGGCTGGGTGTTCGACGATTGCATCCTGAAGAAGGCGAAGTTCACCTCCACCAAGCTGGAAAACGCGCAGTTCATCAAGTGCAAGGGCGCGCATGCCGACTTCACCAGCGCGATCATGAACGAAGCCAAGTTCACCGGCTGCGACTTTAACAATGCTCTGTTCCGCGGCGCGACCCTGGCGCAGTCCGAGTTCAAGCGGTGCAAGCTGACGGGGGCGAACTTCAACACAGCCAAAACGCTCGATATCAGCTTTGAGGAGTGTCGGCTGAATGACGCGCGGCTAAACGATATTTCGTTCAATAAGCAGCACCTGAAATCACTCGATTTTCACAATGCCGATCTTCAGCGCTGTGACTTCCGCAATGCTGTGTTCGAAGACTGTTCGCTACGCGATGCCTTGTTGAACAATGCGCGTTTCGAAGGCGCGGATTTGCGCGGCACGGATATTGGCGGCGTGCGGCTGGATGACGCCAAACGCTTCAAGGGCGCGACCATCTCCCGTGCCCAAGCCAGCGAACTGCTGGCCGAATTGGGATTGAAGGTGCGGTAGACTTCCTTCTCCCCTCGCGAGGGGAGAAGGTGGTCCGGAGGACCGGATGAGGGGCAAAAACTATTCAACACGTACGAATCTGCCCGTTCGCCCCTCACCCGGCTGGCTTTGCCATCCACCCTCTCCCCGCACGCGGGGAGAGGGGGACTCTAAATCAACCCGTTCTGCTTCAGAACCGCATCCAGCCCTGCGTTGCCGCTCGGTGTGGTGCATCCTGCCATCGAACACCCGGCATTGATCAGCAACCTGGCCCCACGGGCATAATCGCCGCGCCCGTAGTTGGTCGAGCCGTGATGCAGGAAACCCGCAGGCGTAGCGCCGTACATGGTGTCGGCGAGCTCCAGCGGCGCGCCTTCGGAGATCAAAAGCTTCATCATGTCGGCATCGCCACGCCAGCATGCGTAATGCAAGGCGGTAATGCCACCGTCGCCCGCACTTTCGACCGGCACACCAGCTTCCAGCATCGCCTTGACGGCCTTGAGATTGCCGGCTTCGGCCAGTTGGGTGAACAGCCGTGCATTGGCGGGCGAATTGGCGCTTTCGGCCGGTACATCTCCGCTGCCGCCGGCAATAACCGTGTCGATGGCGCTCAGACGCGTATCCGCGCCGCGCGACGCCAGCAGCTCGGCGACAGCCGTCTGCCCGCTGACGACAGCCATGGCATAGGCCGTACGGCCGTCCTCGCGTGCGGCATCGAGATCAGCGCCGAAATCAATCAGCATACTGATTATGTGTGGCGACCGATTGCGCCGCACCGCCCAGTGCAGGGCCGTATCGCCTTCGCTATTGGTCTCATTGGGATTCCCGCCGGCCTCTAAAAGCAGGCGCAATCCCTCGGGGTCCTCGCGATCGAGCATGTGCTTGATGGCGTTGCTGCCATCGACGCTGGCGCCAAATTCCAGCAGCACCCTCAGGCACTCCAGGTCGCGATGCTCGGTGGCGTGATAGAGCGACTCGCCGTCGTTCGGATCAGCGCCTGCTTCCAGCAGGATGCGTGTCAGTTCGGCATTGTTGAGCATGCCGCTGGCGCCATAAAGACACGACAGCGGGCCGTGATCGGCGGTGAAGGCCGCGTCCGGATCGGCGCCACGGGTCAGCAGCAGCCGCGCCGTCAGGGCAATCTTTTGCTCGCGCTCGGCGCCCTTGCGGCCGAACCGTGAGAAGCAGACATAAAGCAGCGGTTCGCACGCCTTGGGGCCCGATGGCGCAATGGTCAGGTCCGGATCGAGTTCAAGCGCCGCCGCCACGCGCGCCCAGTCACCCAGGACCAGCGCCGCATAGAAGCCGGCTTCGGCCAGTTCGGGATGGTCGGCCAGCATGGCGGCCGCGCGTGCTTCGTCCGACAGGGCGGCGTCGATAAAGCGATCGGTCAGGCCTTGAAAGTCCAGGTTGGATTCGATGATGAAGGCCTGAAAGCGCGGCCAGGAAGCAAAGCCCTGTTCACGGGCGATCGCCAGTTGCGCGACGTGCAGCGCCGTGTCGTCCCCGGCATATTTGCGCAACCGCGCATTGGCTTCCGCGTCGCCGGAGCGGGCACGTTTTAGCAAGGCCTTGGCTTGCTTCTTGTAGAATTCGAGGTTGAGGTCCGCGGTCTTTGATAGTTGTTTGGGAGTCATGCTCATAACGAACGCCTTTCCGTAATGCCCGACCTGTCCGCGTAAAGGGCTGGAAGCTGTTCGTGAGAAAAAAGATAGAGAAGGTGGGAAAATCCCTGCCCGCGGACCGGCTGCGCCCTTATGCGCAACGGCAACTATAGCAGGTCGTAACGCCACCGCATAGGCTGGACCGGCGACGGTTCGTGTTTACCTCAGACAAGTTTACGTAAGGTCAATTTTCTTCCCGCGACGGGTCATAAGCGCTTGCGCGAACCCGCCAAAGGGACTATCGCGCCGGACAAGGCCCGCGCAAAGGGTCGTTACCGGGAAAGCTTTATGTCATTGTCATCGCGTCTGTTGGCCGCATCGGCCCTGAGTGGATTTTTGGGTTTTGTTTCCTTCGCGGCGCCTGTTTTGGCCCAGGACGCGTCAGGCGAAGTGATCGTGACGGCGCAGAAGAAGCCCGAGCGCCTGAGCCGCACGCCGTTGTCGGTGGCGGTGGTGACCGGCGAAGCGATGGACAGGGTCTACGCCCACGACCTGAAAGACCTTCAGACGCTGACGTCATCGCTCCTGATCACTTCGACGGCCAACGAAGCCCAGACGACGGCGCGCCTGCGCGGCGTCGGCACGGTTGGCGACAATCCCGGCCTGGAATCGTCGGTCGGCGTCGTCATCGACGGCGTCACCCGCGTGCGTACGGCCACGGCCATGAGCGATCTGGGCCCCATCGACCGCATCGAAATCCTGAAAGGCCCGCAATCGGACGTTTATGGCAAGGGCGCCTCGGCCGGCGTTATCCAGGTCGTGTCGCAACTGCCGTCGTTTACGAAGTCCCACTCACTGGCCCTGACCGCCGGCAATATGAATGCGCTGGGTGTTTCCGCCTATGCCACGGGGCCTTTAAGTGAACACTGGGCCGGGTCGCTGAGCCTGGTCAAGCGCCAGCGCGACGGCCAGTATAAGGTCTCGGTCGGCGAAGGCCCGCGCACCCGCACCGATGATGGCGACCAGAACTATTGGTCGGCGCGCGGTCAACTGCTCTTTGTGCCGAACGGGTCGATGCGCGTCCGCCTGATCGCCGACTACACCAGGCGCGACGAAGTCTGCTGCGCCGGTACGGCCGTTGTCGTCGGCGGCACGCGCCCCTATGTCGACAGCCTGGCGAGCGACGAAGGCACGGCGGCGACAGCTGATGTCCACGCCCGCCGCGCTTGGTCGAACCGCCCGACGGATCAGGAAATCACCGACGCAGGCCTGTCGGCCCAGGTCGATCTGAAAGTGACCGATAATATCCAGCTGACCTCGGTCACGGCTATCCGTCATTGGGACCACATTAACGGCTATGACGCCGACTTCTCGTCGGCTGACATCTATTACCGCGATCCGGACGGTGGCTTCGGCAACCGCTTCGACACCATATCGCAGGAAGTCCGTCTGAACGGCACGACCGGCAAGGTCGACTGGATGCTGGGCGTCTTCCTCGACCAGGAAGAACTGACTCGCCACGACCAAAACCTCTATGGCGCTGATTATGAAGCCTATATCGGCCTGCTGCTGTCGGGTGGCGCCGATGCCAACCGCGTTTCGACCCTCACCGGCCTTCCCGTTGGCCAGTCGTTCGTCCAGGGCCAGGGCGCGCGTGACATCCACCAACAGACCGAGCGCAACTTTGCTGTCTTCGGTCACGCCGAAT
>CAMLPZ010000059.1 GCA_946482045.1 uncultured Asticcacaulis sp. | reverse complement strand
ATGTGGTCAACCTGATCAGCATCGCGGGCAAGGACCAGGTGACGCTGAAGGTTCGCATTGCCGAGGTCAACAGGACGGTCATAAAGCAACTCGGCTTCGATACCCAGGCCATTATCGGCAAGGTCGGCGCGGTCCAATACGCGCTCAGCCATGCGCCGACCTACGGCGTCAACAACAAGCTGCTGGGTGGTGTTACCGGCGGCTACAAGGTCGACACGACCATGCAGCCGATGTTGCAGATTCCCTGTACCGACCCCACAATGTCCAATTGCTACGGGATCGTTCATAGCGCCAACGAAGCTTCCAACTGGCAAACCGCCACGGCGCGGGAAACGGTCGGGTACGACGGCCTCAACAAGGGCAGCGCCCAGATCCAGGCTTTTGAACGCGTTGGACTTGTCCGTACGCTGGCCGAGCCTAACCTGACGGCGGTGTCGGGCGAGTCGGCCAAGTTCCTGGCCGGCGGCGAATTCCCCGTGCCAGTGGCGCAGGACAATCAGGGACGTGTTACTGTCGACTTCAAACCGTTTGGCGTTGGGCTGGGATTCACGCCCGTCGTACTCAGCGAGGGCCGGATTTCGTTGAAGGTCTCGACCGAAGTGTCGGAACTGTCGAACATTGGCTCGCTTCAGCTCAGCAGCAGCCTCACCATACCAGCGCTGTCGGTGCGGCGAGCGGAGACTGCGGTCGAGATGTCATCCGGGTCATCCCTGATGATCGCGGGTTTGCTGCAGTCGAAATACAAGCAGACGATCGACGCCCTGCCCGGCATGACGACCCTTCCTGTCTTGGGCCAGCTATTCCGTTCTCGTGATTTCCTGAACGACGAAAGCGAACTGGTCATCATCGTCACACCCTACATCGCCCAGCCGGGTGCACCCGGCGACTTCCAGACGCCGGCCGACAATCTTGAGGCACCACATGACATGCACGCGGTCTTCATGGGCAATGTCAACCGCGTCATCAAGGCGCGCAATGGCGAAACCGTCGCGAACAATGCGCCACCACCGGCCTACTCCGCTCCCGTTGGCTATGTGATCGAATAGGATGCGCCATATGATCCACAAGACCATCCGCACACTTCTCCTTGCTTCACCGCTTATGGCCCTGGCTGCCTGTGCCTCGTCCGGCGGCGGCCGTGAAGCCGAAATCGCCGCGCCGCGTCTGGCGACAGAGCAATATCCTCTGCGTGCCGAAAACCAGAGCCAGAGCATCTCCCTGCGAATCAACCCGCAAGGCCTGTCCGAAAATCAGCGCCGCGCGCTCGACAAGGTCGCCCAGGATGCTAGCTGGATCCAGGGCGATCCTGTCGATGTTACGGTGATTACCGCCGGCGAACCCGGCGCGGTTGCCGCCGGCCGGGCCGTCAGCGCCTATCTCAGGGGTCGTGAAGTGCTGGAAGACAGCCTTACCCAAGAGAGCCGCCCCGACCAGCCGGCTGATATCGTCACCGTCACTCTGACCTATGCGCAAAGCGTCATCTATAACTGCAACCAGAGCTGGGAGAACCTCAGCCGTACGGCTTCCAACCGTCCCTACGCCAATTTTGGTTGCGCGGTGAATTCCAACCTGGCTGCCCAGATTGCCGACCCGCGCGATATTCGCAACCCAGCCCGCCCGACATCCACCGATGCTCTGCGCAAGTCGGACGTTCTTGGCAAGTACCGCAAGGGTGAAGTCACCTCGGCAGCCAAAGACGAACAAGCCACAGGCACCATTTCCGACGCGGTCCAGTAATCTCCTTAGTGCATGACACGAGTAGCGTAACAATGCGTGCAGTCCCCCAGATCGCCCCAGAAAGCGATGCCATAACGAGCGATGACATGCCCAATCCGGCCAAGCTGAATGATCCTTTTGACAGCATCGACGATATCGACGACGAATTCGTCACTGATTACAAGGCGCCTGATTACAAGGACAATGTCGACACCTTTAGCACGCCCGAGATCGATCCGGCGCTGGGAACGCCGCATGACAACGGATCCGTAGCACGCGACCCCTTCGACGACGACGTGGACACGACGCCGCATACGGTGCGTCAGGCCTTCGCGGGCGCCACGCTGGCGCCGCAGGGACCCGGCTATGCCCTGGGCGGTGAAGACGATATCGGCGCCATCTCGATACCGCGCATCGCCATTCACTTCTTCCCCGATTCGGAAGACAGCGTGCAGGCCTGCGATACGGCCTCGCTCGACCGCCGCATGACGCGCGCCCAGTGCGTTGTCAAGCGCGGCGGCATCATGGAAGCCATCGACACCTATCGCAACGAGCCGACACCGTCGCTGCTGTTCGTCGAGAGCGCGGCACGCGGCCGCGACATGCTGGATCAGTTGGCGCAGCTGGCCGAAGTCTGCGACGCCAACACCAAGGTCGTCGTCGTCGGCCAGACCAACGATATTTCGCTGTATCGCGAACTGATGCGCCAGGGCGTCTCCGAATACATGGTCGCCCCGGTAACGCCGCTGCAGCTCATCAAGACCGTAGCGTCGCTATTCAACGACCCCGAGACGCCGTTCGTCGGGCGCGCCATCGCCTTCGTCGGCGCGCGCGGCGGCGCCGGATCGTCGTCGATCGCCCACAACTTCGCCTACAATCTGGCCGAAGCCATGCAGGCCAATACCGTCATTGTCGACTACGATCTGCCGTTCGGCACGGCGGGCCTCGACTTCAACCAGGACCCGCTCCAAGGCGTGGCCGACGCGCTCAACGAACCCGACCGCCTCGATTCCGTTCTGCTGGACCGCATGCTGATCAAGTGTTCGGAGCGCCTGGCGCTGTTCTCCGCGCCAGCTACACTCGACCAGGACTTCACCGCCGATGCCGAAGCCTATGAAGAAGTGACGCGAAAGGTCCGCTCCGCCGCGCCCTTCATCGTCATGGACCTGCCGCACGTCTGGACGCCGTGGCTCAAGCAGAACCTGATCGCCGCCGACGACGTCGTCATCGTCGCCACGCCAGACCTGGCGTCTTTACGCAACGCCAAGAACATCATCGACCTGCTCAAGGCTGCCCGCCCCAACGACCAGGCACCGCGTCTGGTACTGAACCAGATGGAAGTGCCCGGCCGGCCAGAGATCCCGGTCAAGGATTTCACGGCCGCCCTGGGCCTTGAGCCCTGCTGCCTGATCCCCTTCGACGCCAAGCTCTTCGGCCAGGCGTCGAACAACGGCCAGATGATCGCCGAGGTCGGCGCGGGCTCGAAGGTGGGTGAGGCCCTCACACAGCTCACCGCGCTCATCACCGGCCGCACGCCTGAGGTCAAGCCGAAGAAATCCTTCCTGCAATCGCTGTTCAAGAAGTAAGGGCACACCCTCCGTGTTTGGCAAACGACCGACCGATCAGGACAAAAGGCCGCCCGCGCCGGCGGCAGCCAACCCGGCGTCGTCGGCCGTCGCGGCCGCACGTGAAGCCGTGGCGTCACCGGCGGCCAAGCCGCAGGCCCTGAGCAATGCCGCCCCGCCGCCGGCTGCGGCCGGCAGCGATACCGCCACCCGGCCTCAGGCGCTGGATGCCAAGGCGCGTCCGGAAACGACAGCGCCCCTGCCCGAGCTGAACCAGGAAAAGCGCGTCGGAGGCGGTGCGCCAGCCGCCGCGGCCAAGGCCAAGCTGGCCGCCGGCCTAGAACAGATGCACAAGGCGCAGGCGGTCACCGAGATTGTCCGCGAGCAGTCCGACTACTACCACGCCACGAAGACCGCTATCTTCAACGCGCTTCTGAACACGATTGACCTGAGCCAGCTGGCCTCGCTCGACCACAAGGCGGCGTCCGAGGAAATTCGCGACATCGTCGCCGAATTGGTCGCGATCAAGAACGTGTCCATGTCGGTGTCCGAACAGGACAACCTGGTCCAGGACATCATCAACGACGTCCTGGGCTATGGCCCGCTGGAGCCTTTGCTGGCGCGCGACGACATCGCCGACATCATGGTCAACGGCGCCCACCGCGTCTTCATCGAAGTCTCGGGCAAGGTCCAGCTGACCAATGTCCGCTTCCGCGATAACCAGCAGCTGATGAACATCTGTCAGCGCATCGTCAGCCAGGTCGGCCGCCGCGTCGACGAAAGCTCACCGATCTGCGACGCCCGCCTTCCGGATGGATCGCGCGTTAACGTTATCGCGCCGCCGCTGGCGCTAGACGGTCCGACCCTGACCATCCGGAAGTTCAAGAAGGACAAGCTGACCATGCGCAACCTGGTGGAGTTCGGCTCCATCAGCCCGGAAGGGGCGCGCGTGTTGGGCGTCATCGGCGCATCGCGTTGTAACGTCCTGATCTCCGGCGGTACCGGCTCGGGCAAGACAACCCTGCTCAACACCATGACGGCCTTCATCGATCCGACCGAACGCGTCGTGACCTGCGAAGACGCCGCTGAACTGCAGTTGCAACAGCCCCACGTCGTCCGCCTGGAAACGCGTCCGCCCAACCTGGAAGGCCAGGGCGCCATTACCATGCGCGATCTGGTCAAGAACTGCCTGCGTATGCGTCCCGAACGCATCATCGTCGGCGAAGTCCGGGGTCCTGAAGCCTTCGATCTGCTTCAGGCCATGAACACCGGCCACGACGGCTCGATGGGTACGCTGCACGCCAACAGCCCGCGCGAAGCCGTATCGCGTCTCGAATCCATGATCACCATGGGTGGCTACGGCCTGCCGTCGAAGACCATCCGCGAAATGATCGTCGGCTCGATCGACCTGATCATCCAGGCCGCCCGCCTGCGCGACGGTTCGCGCCGCATCACCCACGTCACCGAGGTGCTGGGCCTGGAAGGGGATGTCATCATCACCCAGGACCTGTTCCTCTACGAAATCGAGGGCGAGAACAAGGAAGGCAAGATCATCGGCCGCCACCGTTCGACCGGCATCGGCCGCCCGCGCTTCTGGGACCGCGCCAAATATTACGGCCTTGAGCGCGAACTGGCGGAGGCGCTCGATGCTGCGGAATAAGTACACGCGTGAAGGTAAGGCACAGCCATGTCCGCGCTCATGGAGCGGAGCACTGACGCAATGTTAATGACCGTAGCCATTGCCTTGCTTGGCTTTATCATTCTGGCCAGCCTCGGATTTGTCTTCACCAGCGGCCCGTCGGCGTCGCCGGCCCTGACCAAGCGCACCGCCGCCATAGGCACGCGTCAGGCGACGCGCGCCAAGCGCCAGAAGGGCGCCGCCAAGACCCCCGAAGAGCGCCGCAAGCAAATCACCGAACAGCTCAAGGAAGCGGAAAAGCAGGAGCGCAAGAAGCGCCTTACCTTACGCGCCCGCATGCTCTATGCCGGCTTGACGCCGAACATTACGCAATTCCTGATCTATAGCGTCATCCTGGGTGCCGTGGCCTTCATCGTACCCGTCCTGCTGCTCAAGATGCCGATCCTGTTCCGGGTGCTGATTGGCGCTGGCGCAGCCTTCGCCTTCGGCTACGGGATGCCGCGATGGGTGTTGAGCTTCATCGCCGCCGGGCGCCTCAAGAAGTTCACCGAGGAATTCCCGAACGCCATGGACATCATTGTCCGCGGTATCAAATCCGGCCTGCCGGTCAATGATGGCCTGAAGATCATCGCCAAGGAAAGCGCGGCGCCGCTTGGCCCGGAATTCCAGCGCCTGGTGGAAAATGTCGGCGTCGGCATGTCGCTGGAAGGCGCCCTTGAGAAGATGAGCGAAACCATCCAGTCGCCCGAACTGCGCTTCTTCACCATCGTGATCGCGATCCAGGCAAAGACCGGAGGTAACCTGGCCGAGGCGCTGGGCAACCTGTCGGCCGTCCTGCGCGCCCGCAAGATGATGCGCGAAAAGATCAAGGCTTTGTCGTCGGAAGCCATCGCCTCGGCCAGCATCATCGGCTCGCTGCCGCCGGCCGTCGGCACCATGATCACCTTCACACGGCCCGAATATCTGGCGCCTATGTTCACCGATCCGCGCGGCCAACTGATGCTGCTGGGCGGGGTGGTGTGGATGACGCTTGGCATCCTGGCCATGCGCAAGATGATCAACTTTAAGATCTAGGCGATCATCATGGGTCTTACAGAAATAGCTCAGTTCATCGTCAGCCCTTCGACCCTTATTGCCGGAGCAGTGGGATTGTTGGCCGTCTTCTCGGTTCTGACCCTGATGAAGGGGATGGTGGTCGACGAGCAGTTGGAAAAGCGCATGAAGGCCGTCGCCCAGCGCCGAGAAGAGCTGCGCCGCATGTCGCGCCAGAACGTCGCGTCCGGCAACAGCTCGCTGCGCCATCAGGACACCAGCCCCTACAAAGCGCTGGTTGAGAAGCTGAACCTCAAGACCTTGCTAGAGGATCCCAAGGTCGCTGAAAAGCTGGCCACGGCCGGTTTCCGCGGTCCCAAGCCGATTTCCACCTTCTACTTCTTCCGTTTCGCCTCGCCCTTCATCCTGGGCGCCCTGGCCGTGCTGTACCTGTTCGTACTGAACATCGTAAAGCTCGAGATGAACATCAAGCTCCTGATATCGGTTGGTGCTTTCGTGGCAGGGTACTACGCACCCAACATCTACATCTCGAACATGGCGCAGAAGCGACGCGAATCCATCGTCTCGGCGTTTCCGGATGCTCTGGACCTGCTGCTGATCTGCGTTGAAGCCGGCATGTCGATCGAAGCCGCCCTCCAAAAGGTCAGCGCCGAACTGGGGCCATCCTCCATTGAACTGGCGGAAGAGCTGTCGCTGCTGGTCGCCGAACTCAGCTACCTGCCGGAACGCCGCCAGGCGTATGAAGGGTTGTCAAAGCGCACAAACCACCCCGGCATCAAGGCCGTCTGTACCGCCATGATTCAGGCGGAAAAATACGGGACGCCGCTTGGCACAGCGCTCCGCGTCATGGCCAAGGAAAACCGCGAAATGCGCCTGTCCGCCGCCGAGAAGAAGGCGGCCGCCTTGCCGGCCCAGCTGACCGTGCCAATGATCATCTTCTTCCTGCCGGTGCTGTTCCTCGTCATCCTGGGTCCGGTTTTCATCCGTATCAGCGACACGCAGAAGAAGCAGCCGGACGCCCCTGTCATTTCGGATAAGCCGGCACCTGGCCCAGGCGCGACCTAATGCGACAGACGGTGACAACGAGAGCGATATGGCGAAAAGTGTCAGCGGTTTTTGCCAAAATATCGCTATAAAGCAAGAGCTTAGATCGCTACCTGGTCAAGGTAAACCGGCGTCCAGCTTGGCGGAAAATGCTCTATCGTTTGGACGCCGCCAGCAACATGCCGATAGCTAAGCCCAGCCCCAGGGCGATCAGGCTGGACTGAAACGGATGTTCACGGATCTGCTGCGTCGCCCTGCGATTGAACCGGCCCAAATCTTCTCCGGCATGTTCCGTGAGCTGTCGAATGCGCGCCTCGGTCTGACGCGCGCGCTCCGCCATAAGGTCGGTGGCATGATGCACTTCGTGCTTGATCATTTCCGATATCGACTGGACGTCGTCGGCGCTGAATGTCTTGAGCTTTTGCGCGGCAGCACGTGCTCGGGGAGACAGTGACACGATACCCTCTCCTTTTCTTTTGAACCACAGATCAAACCCTAACCCTGCATGGGATCGAGAAGCGGTGAGATTATGGCATTCTAAAAGTAAGAAAGGCGTGGGCTTTTTCAGCACCACGCCTCTTGTATTTTTCTGTTTGGGATCAGCCTATTGGCAGGCGAGGCACTCTTCGTAATCGGTGCGCGGCGTGTCCATCTTCTCGACGGTTTCCTTCGCCTCGGCGCCGGCGTGCGAAGCGCGCTGGACCGACTTGGAGCGGAGATAGTAGAGCGACTTCAGGCCCTGCTCCCACGCCGTCCAGTGCAGCATGTGCAGGTCCCACTTGTCGACGTCGCCGGGCAGGAAGATGTTCAGCGACTGCGACTGGCAGATTTCCGGCGTGCGGTCAGCCGCCAGTTCCACAACCCAGCGCTGGTCGATTTCGAAGGCGGTCTTGAAGACGGCCTTTTCGTCTTCCGACAGGAAGTCGAGATGCTGCACCGAGCCTTCGTGCAGGACGATCGAGTCCCATACTTCCGAAATGTCCTGGCCCTTTTGTTCCAGCAGGTCGACCAGGTACGGGTTCTTGACTGCGAAAGAGCCTGACAAGGTCTTGTGCGTGTAGATATTGGCCGGGATCGGCTCGATGCCGGCCGAGGTGCCGCCGCAGATAATCGAGATCGAGGCCGTCGGCGCAATGGCCAGCTTGTGCGAGAAACGCTCCATGACGCCACGCTCTTCGGCGTCGCGGCATGGCCCGCGCTCGTGCGCCAGCTTGACCGAGGCCTTGTCGGCTTCTCGGCGCAGGTGCTTGAACAGGCGCATGTTCCACGACTTGGCCATGGCCGACTCGAAGGCCACGCCCTGGCTTTGCAGGAAGGAGTGGAAGCCCATCAGGCCAAGGCCGACCGAGCGTTCGCACATGGCGGAATAGACAGCGGCGTCCATGGCGTTCGGCGCGGTCTGGATGAAGTCTTCCAGCACATTGTCGAGGAAGCGCATGACGTCTTCGATGAACATCGGCTCATTGCGCCACTCCAGGAAGGTCTCGGCGTTGACCGACGACAGGCAGCACACGGCGGTGCGGTCCTGGCCACGGTGATCCGGGCCGGTGTGCAGCATGATTTCCGAGCACAGGTTGGACTGGCGGACCTTCAGGCCCAGTTCGCGCTGGTGCTGCGGCATGGCGCGGTTAACAGTGTCGGAGAAGATCAGATAGGGCTCGCCGGTCTGCAAGCGGATTTCCAGGATCTTCTGCCACAACGAACGGGCGTCGATGTAGCGGATGATTTCGTCGTTCTTCGGCGAACGCAGGCCGAAGGGCGCGCCGTCCCGAACCGCTTCCATGAATTCGTCGGTGATACCGATGCCGTGATGCAGGTTCAGGGATTTGCGGTTGAAGTCACCCGAAGGCTTGCGGATTTCAAGAAATTCCTCGATTTCCGGGTGGAATACGTCGATATAGACGGCCGCCGAGCCACGGCGCAGCGAGCCCTGGCTGATGGCCAGCGTCAGCGAATCCATGACGCGGATGAATGGGATAATGCCTGAAGTCTGACCGGCGCCCTTGACCTTTTCGCCGATAGAGCGGACGCCGCCCCAGTAGGTGCCGATGCCGCCGCCGTTCGAGGCCAAAGCGACGTTTTCGTTCCAGGTGCCGACAATACCTTCCAGGTTGTCAGGCACCGCGTTCAGGAAGCACGAGATCGGCAGGCCACGCGCCGCGCCACCGTTCGACAGGACCGGTGTCGCAGGCATGAACCATAGCTTGGAGATATAGTCATAGACGCGCTGGGCGTGGTCGGCGTCGTCGGCATAGGTGGTGGCGACGCGGGCGAACATGTCCTGATAGGACTCGCCCGGCAGGAGATAGCGGTCGTCGAGCGTCGTCTTGCCGAAGTCGGTCAGCAGTGCGTCGCGCGACGGATCGGTAACGACCTTGCGCACCAGCTTGAATTCCGGCCGCGCCTTGGGGCGCACCACAGTGCCCGCTTTATAGGCCGTCGTTTCACGCTTAGCTGCATCGCTCACTGACATAATCTTACCTGCCTGTTAATAACTACATGTAGTGTCTGAGCGACACCGCATGTCGATATATGGGGGCAAATCAGCCTGCTTCGTCAATGGCTTGGAACCAAGTTTTTAGTTAATAGAACGCTAATTTTTCGCTTTTTCCAAACGTCTCAAAGGCTTGGACGCGATACAGGAAAATTCGCGCGATTCACGATTTCTGTGAAAGAATCACGACACCGTCTGCCCCGGTCCTTCCGAGAGGAAGCGGTCAAGCCTGTTGTGGCGGTCGACCAGCACGACATTGGGGATAATCGGCTTGTCCGTCAGCTCAAAACCCATAATGATGATCTGCTCAGCTTCACTGATCAGGTGTGCGGCCGCACCGTTCATGGCGATGACGCCCGAATCGCGTTCGCCCTTGATGACGTAGGTTTCGAGGCGGTGGCCGGAGGTATTGGACACGACCAGCACGCGCTCA
Organism: uncultured Asticcacaulis sp.; assembly: GCA_946482045.1. Next base: position 6,707 of record CAMLPZ010000059.1, on the reverse strand, counting down.
CCCTCCCACAGCCCAACTGCCTCCATAAGCGCCTCATCGATGGTGATCGAGCCGATATAGGCAAGGTTGGCCTCGGTAACGTAGGCGTTGTGAATCTTGGAACGAAGCAGGTGACGCATGTACTTGTCTCGACAGAAAACAGGATGCGTTGCCTTACGGTGCCTCTTCGACCTCGTCCACCAGGAAAATCTCACCATCGTAATCGACGACGTACAGGTTCGACATGTCGTCCTCGCCAAAACTGGTCATGGCCCCAATGGCGCCAGCTGACGGCACGAAGGCGCTGGTCAGGTCGGTGAACTGCACAGATGTCAGCGTCGCGCCCTGGGCGATGGACGAGGCAGCCACGGACCACAGGCGGCGATTGACGAAATCGCCAAAGACATACTGGCCGCGCAGCGCCACGACCGGCCCGCGGTAGACGTAGCCGCCGATCACCGTGCGTCCCTGCAGGGGACCCGTGCCGTGGGCATAGGCGATGACGGGCTCGGTCAGGCCTGCTGTTGATCCCGCGCCATAGGGCAAGGTGCCTTCGCGGATATTCCAGCCGTAATTGAAGCCTGGATCGGAGGGGCGGGCCAGATTGACCTCTTCCATGGCGCCCTGGCCGACATCGCCGATATAGAAGTTGCCGGTCGTTTTGTCGAAACTGTTGCGGAAGGGGTTACGCACCCCCCAATGCCAGACTTCCTGGGCGCCGCCGCTGCCTGAGGCGAATGTGTTGCCGACAGGAATGGCATAGTCGCGGTTGGCGTCGGCCGGATAGGCGTCGCTGCGCGGATCTATGCGCAGGATTTTACCCAGCAGGGAATTGGTGTTCTGCGCGTTGCCTTCGGGATCTCCGGTGCCACCGCCATCCCCGACGGCGACTACGAGGTTTCCGGCAGCGTCAAAGCCGATCCAACCGCCATTATGATTGTTCCTGACTGCATGCGGGATCGACAGGATGACGTCGCCTGTGCCGGTCGCCACACCGCTGCTGACCGTAAACTTGCGGACCTGCACTGAGCCATCCTTCGCGGTCAGGCAGACGTAAAGAATACCGCTGGTGGCAAAATCCGGCGCCAGGGCAGCTCCTAAAAGGCCACGTTCTCCATCTGTCGAAATGTCGCTGCGGACATCGAGAAAGTTGCCGGCTTCGGTTACGCCGGTCACCGGATCATGGACCTTGATCAGCCCGCGCTTTTCGACGACCAGTATCCGGTCCGAGCCATCACCCCGCCCCAGCACGAAGACGGGCGAACTGAAACCCTGGCCGACCCGCCGCGTCGAGACGCGCCCCACCCGGTTCTCAACCGCTATAGTGACGGCGCGCGAGGTCGTGTGGGTGCCGTCCGACGCCGTGACGTTGAATTCGTAGACATTGCCCCGGTTGGCGTCCACAGGCCACTCGAAATTCGGCGGCCGGGCAAAGGCGACCGCGCCGGTCGTGGCATTGATGGTGAAATCGGCCGCATCCCCTCCGGCGCCCAATCCGTAGGTCAGTGTTCCGCCATCAGCATCGGTGGCAGTAACCGTATAGACTGTGCCAGTCGTGTTTTCGGCTGCCGTCGCAGTACCGGCGGAACTGATGACCGGAGCTGCGGATCCACCGCTTCCGCCGCCCCCACCGCCGGAGCCGCCCCCGCACGCTGCAAGCGCGACACACACGGCCGACAGAGATATACGCGAACCGAACTTCATGGCGGGCTCCATGGCGGGCGTTAAGCCGCTACCATAGAACACGCCTGGCCGGTTGCGAAGCCGCGCGTTGATCACAAGCGCGTAAGAAAGCCGAGCGCTTTGCCTTAGTCGTTCCAGAGGTCAGTAATGTCGCCCTTGCGGTTCAGCATGTGGACCGCGCGCTTGATTACCGTCAGCACGGCTTCGACACGTTCGTCCTGTTCGTAGGTCAAGGCGGCGCGGTGCATGCCGTCGAGCGCGAAACGGGCGAGGTCACGGCTGGCCTGGAAACGGGCGTCGCTGCCGGCCATGATGAAGCCCGGCGTGGCATTACCCATGGCGCCGCGATCGAAGGCTTCCTGAGCCGGACGGATCGACCTGGCGACTTCCGGATCCTGGCGGGCGGCACGCTCTAGCGCCAGAAAGGCAGCGAATGGCACAGAACTCAGCAGGCGCCAGTAGGCGTCGATGGCACCATCGAGTGCGTCCTGCCCGGGTTTCAGCTTCTTGGCTTCGGCTTCGAAGGCGGCTTCGCGTGCGGCCTGGATGTGCCACGCAGCCGCCTCGACCAGGTCTTCACGGGTGGGGAAGTGGTAAAGCATGGCCCCGCGCGTCAGCCCGCATGCCTCGGCGATAGCGGCGTTTCCGGCCCGGTCATAGCCCAGTTCCGCGAACAGGCGCATAGCGGTTTCGAGGATCTGAACCCGCGTACGGCGTGACTTCGGCGTATCCTTAGAAGGACTGTTATCACGCACTTGCGCAGACTTTTGTCGATCGCTCATTACAGATTTTCCTTAGTCCGCTTATTTTCCGTGGCAGGGAAACGCGGCCCCTTCCTTTAAAATAAGGGCATTCGGAGGCTAAGGCAAGCATAACAGCAGTTATAATTATATAATTTCGACACAACCGTCATTTTGTGCAACGCAAAAAAGCACGTCCTAAACGGGAGCTCTTACATTGCGCCTTACCGCCGGGTCGGAATGCAGATGCGCGGACTTGCCAAGGCGGAAGGAAATAGGGCATTTAGACCGCCGGGATTAATCTATCCAAGGCATACACTTTGCGTATCTTGCTGGCCACCGATGCGTGGGAACCCCAGGTCAATGGCGTGGTAACCACGCTGAAACGCACGATCGAAGAGTGCGAGACTCTGGGTCACGAATTCAAGATCGTCGACTACAACCAGTTCAAGACGATTTCCTGGCCAGACTATCCGGAAGTCAAGCTGGCGCTTGGCTGCTACGAGGAGGTACGAGAGATCATCCAGGATTATGAGCCGGATGCCATTCACATCGCCACCGAAGGGCCCGTGGGCTTCGCCGCGCGCCGCGTCTGCCAGGAATGGAAGCTGCCATTCACGACCAGCTACCATACCAAGTTTCCGGAATACGTCTCCGCCCGCCTCCCCATTCCCCTGAGTGTCGGCTATTCGATTATGCGCTGGTTCCACCGGCCGTCGGGACGGGTGATGGTGGCGACGCCTACGCTTCAAAACGACCTGGAGTCGCGAGGGTTCCGTAATATCTCTCCGTGGACCCGTGGCGTCGACACCGTCATGTTCCGGCCGGGGCTGGAGCCGATCAATGGCGACCTGACGCGTCCAATCATGACCTACGTCGGACGCGTTGCGGTCGAAAAGAACATCGAAGCCTTCCTGTCGCTCGACGTACCCGGGACCAAGGTCATAGTGGGTGGCGGTCCGCAGCTGGAGGAGCTGAAGGTCAAGTATCCGGACGCCGTGTTTACCGGTCCGCGTTTTGGTGAGGAACTGGCAAGGTACTATGCCGACTCCGACGTCTTTGTGTTCCCGTCTCTGACCGATACCTTTGGGCTGGTCATTATCGAGGCCATGGCGGCCGGAACGCCGGTGGCGGCCTTTCCCGCGCACGGCCCCATCGATCTGATCCCGGGCTCCGGCGCCGGCGTTATCAATGACGACCTGAAGGTGGCGATTGAGGAGGCATTGAAACTCGACCGGGCCGCGGTGAGAGCCTATGCGGAGAAATTTTCGTGGCGGGCATGCGCGGAAGAATTCATCCGCAATCTCCAGCCCTATCCGGAACCTGCCAAGACCAAGCTGTGGAACCGGTTACGGCAGATGACGCGGCGGAAGCCAAAACGGGCGTAGCATACGGGGTCACAGACCCCGCTCCTTCCCAAGGGTGTTACACCAGCCGCTTGCGTATCTGCTGCGACAGGATATCGATAAGTGTCACGGCCACGACGATAATCAGCGCGATTGCGGCTGTCTGGCGATAGGCAAAACCGTTCAGGTTGTCGAACAGCAACTGGCCGATGCCGCCGGCGCCGATCAGGCCCAGAACCGTCGCAGACCGCGCATTCGATTCAAAGCGATAGAGCGCAAACGACGTCCACAGCGCCGCGACCTGAGGCACGACACCCCAGATAATCTCGTGCAGCTTCGAGCCCCCCGTCGCCCGCACGCCTTCAACCGGCGCCGTCTCGATATTCTCGACAGCCTCCGAAAACAGCTTGGCCAGGGTCCCGGCGTTGCTGATCGTCAAAGCCAGGACACCCGCCAGGGGCCCCGGCCCGACCGCCACGATAAACGCCGTCCCCAACACGATGTCGGGAAAGGCGCGCATCAAGGCCGTCAGGCTGCGGATCGGCTGCACGATCCACGACGGTGCAATATTACGCGACGCCAGGAAGCTGAGCGGAATGGCAACCAGGATCGATAAACCGGTCGCCCAGATGGCAATCTCGATCGTCTGCCACATCTTAGTGACGTAGAGCGGCCAGTCACTAAAGTCCGGTCTCAGGAAGTCCTTGAGATAGGTGCCGGTATTCGCCGAATTGGTGATCAGCTTATGCGCATCTGGGATGCCCGCGCCACGGAAACTGATCACGAACAAGGCCACAACCACCAGCAGAACCAGCAGGTTCGCCAGACGCGTTGTCAGGGGCGCTGAAGGCGGCGCAAGAATTCCACGATCTTCTGAAGCCGGGGCCATAATAGTCCTTACTGTGCCGCCGGCGCGTCGGCAGGCGCCGACGGCGCCGCCAATTTCACCTGCTCTGCCTCGATGACTTTGATCTCAGCTTGAGCCGCAGCGGCAGCCTTGGTGTCATTGGCCAACTCCGCTTCCTGAAGCGCCACACGCGCCTCCATCAGCCGCGCCGGCAAGAGATAGGTGGCGTCGCTGGGGCGCATGGGGCCCCACTGGAAGGCACGCAGGTTGGCGCGCTGACGGTCCGCCTCAGGTCCCGTGCCCGTACCATAGGACAGGAAGAAGGAGCGAATCTTTTCCTTGGCGGCCGGATCGAGGTCTGAACGATAGACGATCACGCCTTTCGGGATCATCGGTGACCGCCAGATGATCTTGATCTTATCCAGCTTGGCCTGACCTTCGGGCGTGTCGCGCAGTTCGTTCAGCGCGTCGGAATTGGCAGTGGCCGCGTCAAGCACACCGGCTGCCACGCTTTCGATATTGACGCCGTGCGAGCCGGACTTGACCGTCTTGAAGCAGTTGTTCGGATCGACCTTGGCCGGCAGGAACAGGAAGGCCTTCGGCACGATCGTGCCGGAAGCCGATTTGACGTCGCCCATGCCGAAATTGAGTTTGTGATCGCACTTCAGGATGTCGTTGATCGTCACCTTCGAATTCTTCGGGACAATGACGACGCTGGTATAGCCGTCGGTCCCGTCGGGATTGGTATTGTGCGCAAACACCTCGGCCTTCGCGCGTTTGACAGCCTCAAGACCTGAAGAACTGGAGAAGAAGCCGGCCTGGACCTGGTTGAAGCGCATGGCTTCGATCAGGGCCGTATAGGACGAGGAATAGAAGGGCTTTACCTTGAGACCCGTCTGCTTTTCCATGTCGGCCAGGATCGGCTGCCACAACTTGTCGAGCTTCTGCGATTTCTCGACCGACAGGATGGAAAAGGTGATTTCCGTGCTCTTGGCCGGCGCCTTCTGCTCTTCGCAGCTGCCAAGCGTCAGGGCACAGGCGCCAAGCGCCAGAACAGCGGCAGTCTTCACAAACTCAAGCATGTGGTTCTCCCCAATAGGCGTCCTCGATCTCCGCCCCGTAGATATCTTTCAGAATATCGTCGCTAAGGCCTGCGGACGGACCGTCATAGACAATCTTGCCATCTTTCAGCGCCAGTATCCGATTGCAGTAGGTCTTGGCGTAATCGACCTGGTGCAGGGTCACGATGACGCCGACCTTGTCGCGCTCGTTCAGTTCGACCAGAAGCTTCATGACCTTGCGCGCCGTCACCGGGTCCAGAGACGCCACCGGCTCATCCGCCAGCACGATCTCCGCACCCTGGACGATGGCCCGGGCAATTGCGCCGCGCTGTTGCTGACCGCCGGAAAGCGTATTGGCGCGCTGACCCGCCATGGCGGCGACGCCGACGTGGTTGAGCGCGCGCATCACTGTCTGCTTTTCCTGGGAGCTCCACAGACCCAGCAAACTGCGCAGGCCGGAAATCTTGCCAAGGAGACCCAGGGCGACATTGGTGAACAGGGTCAGGCGGCCGACCAGGTTGAATTGCTGGGCGATCATGCCCATGCGGGACCGGATGGCGCGCACATCGGCTGACAGGCGGCCGTTTGCCTGAACCGTACTGCCCAGCACATTCACCACGCCCTCACCGCGATCGATGGTGTGCAGGCCCGAAATCGACCGCAGCAGGGTCGACTTGCCTGATCCGGACGGCCCAATCAGCGCGATACGTTCGGGCGTCGCCATGGAAAAAGAAACAGCATCGAGCGCCTTGTGAGTCGTCGATCCACCCGCTGCTTTCGCCTTGCGGGTAAAGGTCTTGCTGATCGATCTGACCTCAACAAGCGGTGCCGGCATGCAGGACCCCAAAGCAATGTGCGAAAAAGTGTTCAGCGGTGTCCGCTGAACATTGGGATAAAATAGAAACGCGAAGCGTGACTATTCGTACCGGACGCACAAAAACGTCCGCAAACAGCGGACGGAACTAAAAACAGATAGAGAGACTTATTAGCATTTTCATGACAGTTGCAACCGGATTTGATGCGGTTGCCAGCTTTTGTCGCGCGTCACCTA
>CAMLPZ010000058.1 GCA_946482045.1 uncultured Asticcacaulis sp. | reverse complement strand
CCGTCATTGGCCGTCACGACCGCGCGCAGGAACCTGCCCGCCGTCTCGATTTCGACCTCGGTGCCGGGCGTAATAGAGGCGCGCCAGTCTTCCACCGGCACGTGGCGGCGTTCGCGCTCAGGCACCCAGCCCGTCAGGCCGTCGACGGTCTGCTCCCTGGCGCGGATGGCGTCGATCACCACGGGCTTGACCGCGCCGATCGCAATACGGCCTTCGACGCCATAGAGGCTGATCATCGGGCGGATGGGCGTCTTGCCCTCGGCTTTGCGGGCAAAGACATAGCCGCCGAACAGGGGCTCTGGCACCCATTCGAGTTTGGTCGCCAGCCGGCCGTGGCGCATTGGACGGCGGCGGCGCAGGAGCTGCGGCAGGTAGGCTTCATAGCCTTCGCGCGCCATGTCGGCCAGCATCAGCCGGATCGTCGCCGGATCGTTGCGGTGGCGCAGCACGTACCACAGGCCGTTTTCGGCGGGGATATGGGGGTTGGGTTCGTTATGCATGGGTGTCTCGGATGTGAAGTTGAGAATGTATGGCGGCGGAGGCTTGCCCCTCACCCGGTCCTGCGGACCACCCTCTCCCCGCACGCGGGGAGAGGGGTGGAATCCAGAAATTCCCGCGCCTTCTTCGCCATGGCGTGGCGAAAGGCGCCCAGGCGCTGGCAGTGCGCCAGGATGTCGCCCGGCTGCGGGACAAAGGCCGCCTTGTCGCCGCTGATCCAGTACTGCGCCGCGCGTTCGAGCACATCGCGCGGCCAGCCCTTGAGGCTCTGCCGCCACTGCGCCACGACCATGGTTTTCGAAGCCTCGGCGCGGCGGTCGAACTCGGCGTACATGATCAGCAGCCCGAAAATGACCTGCCCCAGCTCGGCGTCGCTGGCCGGCCGGTTGTCCGCCAGGACGCGCCGGGCATCGGCCTGCAAACGCGCCTGGTCCGGGTGCTCACGCAGAGCCTTCAAACTCAGCTTCGCCAGCGGCAGGTCCGCCAAATGCTCGGCTGAAAGCGGCGATGGTCGAGTCCTCGTTGCGTTCGGCGCGGGAGCGCTCGGCGCGGGAGCGGTAAGCGGCTTTGGTGTTTGGGGCATGGCAGGGCTCCGGTGTCGGTTGGGTGCGTTGGCGGCGGGCTTCGGCGATGGCAGGCGCGAAGAACTTCCAGCTTTTCGGGGCAATGGGTTTGCGGGCATTGAGCAGCGTCGCGCGGATGCCGGCCACGACATCGCGCCATTCAAAATGATCTATCTCATGCCAGGCCAGCAGGACGGGCGCGGTTGTCCGCGGCCAGATATCGCGGACGCTGTCGGCGCAACCGGTCTCGCTGATCAAGACATCGACCCATTCGTCTTTCGAGGTGGGCCAGTCCGCCGTAGTCTCAGCAGTATTTAGATAGTTTTGTTTTTGGATCGGGTTATGGCTGTGGCTAGGGTTGGCAAGCGCGCGTTCCTCGCCCGTACCAACGCCCGTTGAAGGTATTTCGCTGTTTTTACTCCGCTTTTTCGCGGCACTGGCTTTTCCGGCGTTTTTGCGCTGCGTAATCGCCTTCGTGTACTTCGCGTATTCCGCCGTCAGCCGCTTTTGCCTCAGCACGCCGCCCCGGCATCGGAAAAAGCTGAGGATCGTGCTCCGCATCCCGGCCCATTCGGCGTCGCTGCATTGGGCCAGCCGCGCCAGGCGGTCATCGTCGGCCGGAAGCCTGCCGCCGCCCCGCCACATGGCCATGAGCAGCAGCAGATAGGCGCCGTGTTCGGACCGCGTCAGGTGCGTGGTGTCGGCCAGGTAATCGCCGACATAGAACGGGATATAGGGCGCGGTCATGCCCTGCCCGCCTGCTGGGAAAGCTCGGCGGCAACCGCATCGGCGCCGTACTGGCGCACCAGGCACGCCACGCCGTCGGCGATGTCGGTGTGCCTGATGACGCGTAACGACCGCGACTTGCCGGGCGTTCGGGCGATATAGCCGAGATAGACCAGGCCGTGGACGTGGCGGAAGACGGCGGTCTTGGCGATGCCGCACATCCGGCCGATCTCTTCGTAGGATGGCGCCACGCCCTGGCTGGTCAGCTTGAGGATGGCGTCGAGACAGCGCCGTTCGGCGGGGGTGATCCCGTTCATGCGCGCCCCCTGTGGACCAGGTTCGCGACGCCCGCGCCCACGGCTTCGCAGGCATAGAGCGGCCACAGCAGCATGTCCGCCGCCCAGCCCCACAGGCAGATGCGGCGCGCCCGGTCGGTGTCGGTGCCGGTCAGGCTTTCGGCATAGATGTGGCGGTGGCCGTCCAGCGCGGCGGACACAACGCCGCCGATCGCGAAATAAAGCGCTGGACTCATAACACTGTTCATGAAATGTTCCAATTGTGAATATCCCTCGTTGAGTCGATCGAAAAGGCGCCCCGCGCTGTGATGGACAGCGCAGGGCCAGTTTCAGGGAGTTAAGTCACCTTGGCGGAAAATTCCGCCTATGGAGTGTAAGTCACGGTCGGACGCGGAACTGCGGCCGGCCAATCCTCATCAGGCCAGTTGTTGGAGAACCAACTCATGACCTCGTCGTACTTGCGGACCGTAAAGGCCCGCCCGTCCCTCAGGCGCCCGAAAAAGCGCCAGTCTCCGGCGGACATGTTGCCGACTGTCGCGTCCCTGAAGCCCCGTTTGGCCGCAAAGAGGTGCGCGCATGTCAGCAGATGAGTCCGAAGTTCGTAATCCACCTCCGCACTATAAGCGGATACTTCCGCTTTTGACAAGCGGAAAGATACGCGTTGCGGCCGATATTTTTAAAGCGGATATTTCCGCCATGACTGAGACATTGACCGAATCCTTGCTGGCCCGGCGAATCCGCGCCCGCCTCCCCGTCATCGGCAAGAGCGCGGCGCGCGCCTCCATGGACGCCGGCTTTGGCAAGGACTTCATCGCCGATATCTTCAAGGGCAAGAAGGACAGCATCTACGGCGACAACCTGGCGGCCCTGGCGCGTGAGCTTCAGGTGCCGGCGGCCTACCTGACCGATGAGGACTTCGTGCTGGATGGCGGCCCCATCGCCATCCGCGACAGCCGCGTCGAAGGCGATATCGTCAAGGTGCCGCAGATCGACCTGCGCTTTGGCATGGGCGGCGGCCAGCCGTTCGACGAAGCGGTGACCGAGGACGTGATGGACTTTCCGAAGAACTGGATCCGCCAGTTCACGACCTCGTCGCTGACTCAGCTGTTCTTTGTGATCGGCGCGGGCGATTCCATGAGCCCGACCATCGGCGACAGCGACATCCTGTTGTGCGACCGGACGCAGACACAACCCAGCATGGGCGACAAGATCTGGGCGATCACCCAGTACGGCCACGGCCAGATCAAGCGCCTGCGGCCGACGCAAAACGGCTATCAGATCCTGTCGGACAATCCGCTTATCCCGCCTGACATGGCGGCGGACGGCTCGATGGAGATCATCGGCCGGGTGATCGCGATCGTGCGGCGGGTCTGATATTCCATCCCTCCTCCCTGTGCGAAGCATGGGGAGGTGGCATTTGCGCCAGCAAATGACGGCGGGGTCCGTCGCCTTAGTTTAAGATAACCACGAACCACACGAACGGGCGCGAACCCAGCGCCGCGTTCCGGCTTTCTCATACCGCCCCACTTGTGGGGCGGGGGACCGTTTGGCCGCCAGGCCAAAGGGTGGTGGGGCCTTTGTGCGGACACGCTCAGATCGTTGGGGCCTTCCCCGCGATAATTCCCTTGATGCGTGCACGGATATTTCGCACCATGCCCTGGGCTGAAAACGGGAGGGGCAGTTGCGCGATTCCAGCGACACGAAGAACGACTACGATATTGCGCTGGAGCGCATCGCCGCCGAGGCCAGGGATTGAGCCATGGTTGTAAGGCTCGTGACCGCGGGGCTGCTGGCCGGGCTTATGCTGCTGGCCCTTCCCGCTTCCGCCCAGGTGTCTTCAAGCATTCCGGAGGTACTGAGGGTCCCTGGCGATCTGGAACGCCCGACCTGGAAGGCCTTTCCGGACTTTAATGACCACTATGTGCTGCCGCAAGAACGCAGCGATGGCGAAGACCTGGAATATACGATCATCGTACGCTGCCGCATCATCACGGCGGCGGGACGGCTGAGCTGTTTTTTGGTGGCCGAAGACCCGGCGGGCTTTGGCGTCGGCCGCCGCACGGCCGATGTCCTGACACAGTACGGTGTCATCGACATGTCTCCCGGCAAGGGCGCGCGCGTCGGCAGCGTCTTCAACCAGGTCGTCCGGTTCGAAATAGAGGACTGAGGCCAGACGCACGACAAGTCTCCCCTCACCGTCATCGCCAACACCTGGCAGCCGCGCAGCCTGGACGACTTCTACACTTACGCCTTCGACTGACGCAAAAAAAGCTGCTTCAGGCTTGCAATCTCAACGCGAACATGCTCATGTACAAAACATGAACATTTGGCAGATGTGCTGGATCATCTGTTGGGGGGCAGGCTTATGAAAATCAAGGCATGGGTTGGCGCGACGGTGATCGCCCTCTGCGCGGTGCCGGTCACCGCCATGGCGGCGCCGGACCAATGGACGTTCGCGCGCAACATGTCGGACATAAGCGACTTCCTGTTCGCCCAAAGCATGTGCGAAATGGCCGATTACAAGGTCCACCCGGAAAGCTTCGCCAAACTGTGGGACCCGGCCGTCATGGACGCCGTCCAGTCCGGCATCCCGGTCGCCACTGTCACCCAGATCTCAGGCGCGGCCTTTGATACGCGTGAAGCCGACAACAAGCGCATCGTCCAGGACTTCATGGACAAGGTCTGGAAGGCGTTCACCGACGAAGGCGCCGACGCCGTAATGGAACGCGTCGAGGACCACTTCAACTATGTCGACGCAAAATGCCGGGGCTTTGCCGAATCCGCGCAGTTCGGGGCGCTGATCACGGCGCCCGATGACCCGGACAACAAGGCGGGTTTCGTTCGCTTCGCAAGATCGGTATCGGATAAGCTTAAGGAAGCGATCGAACAATGAGACATGGCGTTAGATTATCCGCCCACTGGACCATCGCCGCCGTGATGGCCGTGGCGGTGCTTAGCCTGCTGCTGCCCGCCCAAGGCTCCGCCCAGGAGTTGTGGCGGGGCGCGCGCGCCGGCGATACGCCCGCCCAAGTCCAAGCCAAATTCCCAAAGGCGACGGAGATCGATTATTCCCCGGAAGAGCGGGCCACGCTTTCCACCGCCCCCGGCCGCTCCGAATTGCGGCTCGAGGATATCGATGTCGCCGAACGCAACGGCAAGGCGACCTTCGTGTTCACCGACAACCGGCTGATTTCGGTCATCGTCTCGGTCGAAACCAAGGATATGTCGCCTGGCGAGGCCAAGGACGCGTTTGACGACCTTGCCGGCCTGCTGAGCAATAAGTACGGTCCGCCGCTGAGCTGCGGCATCCTGGGCGGCTCGGGGTCCAAATGCCGCTGGCTGGCCGGAGAGACCTATATCGGGCTCAACCGCTACGGCATCGTAGACATTGTAAATGTCTGGTACATGGCCAAGCCGGATTCGCTTGACGACAATCTTTGACGGAAGACGGACGGAAGCCGCCAGACAGTGTCACGGCCTTCGGGCGTATGGACGCGGCGATAATCGATCCGACGCCCGTCAAGTGGCCGGCGACAGCTTCAGCAGGCGGCCATCGCCGTCCTCCAACAGATAAATCTTGCCGTCAGGCCCCTGTTCGACATCGCGGATGCGGGCCTCCATGTCCCACTGGTCGGCCTTGGTGGCATTGGCGCCATCAATATCGACCCGGATCAGGGCCTGGCCGCTAAGGGCGCCGATAAAGGCGTCGCCCTTCCATTGCGGGAAGGTGTCGCCGGTGTAGATCATCAGGCTTGACGGTGAGACCGACGGGTTCCACCACACCTTTGGCGCTTCGAACTCCGGACGCGTGGAATGGTCGGGAATGTCGCTGTCGTCATAGTCGCTGCCGTTGGAGACAACCGGCCAGCCATAGTTATGGCCGGCGACGATCAGGTTCAGTTCGTCACCACCCTTGGGTCCCATCTCGTCTTCCCAAAGCCGGCCGTCGGGCGTGAAGGCCAGGCCATAGACGTTGCGGTGACCATAGCTCCAGACCGCCGCGGCGTGTCCCCCCTGCCCCGCGAACGGATTCCCCGGCGCGGGCCGGCCATCCGGCAGCAGGCGCAGGATCTTGCCGAGGTCGGTCGTCACATCCTGCGCCGGCGTCTTCTGGTTGCGTTCGCCGGCGGTGACGAACAGGTACTGGCCATCGGGCGAAAAGGCCAGTTTCTGCGAATAGTGATAGATGGCGTCGGCCACCTTGGTCTGGCGCCAGATGACGGTCAGGCCCTCCAGGCGTGGATTGCCATCAAGCACCAGCTTCGCCCGGCCAACCGCCACGCCGTTGCCGCCATCGCCGGGTTCGCTCCAGCTCAGGTACACCATGCCGGTCGCGGCAAAGTCGGGCGCGGCCAGGACGTCGCCCAGCGAACCCTGGCCTTCGTCATCGACTTTCGGGAGCCCGGCCACGTCTTTCACAACGCCTTTGGACAGCCATTTCATCGTACCGGACTTTTCGGTCACCAGCATGTCGCCGCCGGGCAGGAAGGTCATGGCCCAGGGCGCATCGAACCCGGCGACTTCGGTAACGGTAAAGGGCCGGTCATCGGCCGCGAAAGACGGCGACACCTGGAGAAGGAAAATACCGAGGGCGCCCGCAAGGCTGTGATTGAATTTATGCAAAGGTCAGGGTCCTTCAGAGATCAGGCTCAGTTGCGCGTGACGCGAAACTTCGCCGCTTCCACGGCCCTGGTCGCGCAGGCCGTGTCGAATTCGACCGATCCGCCCGACACTCCGACGCCGCCAAGACCCGCGCCCTGGCTGTCGAAGACCGGCACGCCACCGCCAACGGTTGCGATATGCGGCGCGGTCGGGACATTCCACCGGCCGGTCTCGGCGGAGGTGGTGAGATACATCGCAGCCGACCTGCCCTTCCATTGCGCCACATCGCCGATGGCCGTGGCGACCTCATCCATGCGGGCATAGCTGACCAGCGCGCCGCCGCGGTCGAAAACGGCGATGGCGACCGTGACGCCGGCCTCGCGCGCCTGTGCGATGCAGTGATCGCGGATCAAGGCGGCGGTGCCGAGGTCGAGGCCCGGTCTCGGCGTCTGCGCTCCTACGGGTAACGCCGCACCCATGGCGAGCAGGAGCGCGGCATGGCGCAGGACGTTTGATAACATGGGATGCCTCCATTGGGCGTGGGTGATTTAGGGTTGCAAAAAGCACGCGGCCGGCGCAGCGTATTGTAAAAATTCGGCACGCATCGCACGGTTTGCGCAGCCCTTCGTGGAGAGGTCAAAGTTGCGGCCGACGCTGGTTACGCCATCGATGAACTACTGGCTGCTGCCGCCCGACCCGGCGCTGCGGCCCTTCGTTCAGTGCTACTATGTCGCCGAACCCCGGCCGGGCGGCGCGCATCACCCTGACTTCCGCGAACTGGAACTCATCCTCCCCGACGGCTATGCCGAAATCGTCTTCTGCGGGCGCGGATGTTACGAGCGCTGGCCGCTGCATAAGCCCGGCACGGTTGAGCGGGTCGGCGCCAGCCACGTGATTGCCGGCCGGACGCAAAGCGCGGTAACGCGGGACGTGGAGCCGGTCTGGCTGGCCGGCGCCAAGATCGACCCCTGGGTCCTCGCGGCCCTGCTGCGGACGCCACTCAACCCGATCGCGGGGGCGCTGGTACCGGTCGCGGACATCGGCAATGCCCGGCTAAGCGCGCTCGAAGACGCCATATTGTCCTGCGCTTCTCCGGGACGGATCGGCGCGCTGCTGGACGGATTTTTCCGGCGGGAACTGGCGGACATCGGCCATTGCGATCCGATGGTCAGCCATTTGCGGCAGGCGGTGGACGCCACCCACGGGTCCCTTGCCATCATGAACTGGGCGCGGATGCACGCGGTCGATGCGCGCACGATGGAACGCCGTTTCGCCGCCGCCATGGGTATGACGCCCAAACGCTTCGCGCGCATTGTGCGCTTCCGCCGCGCCTATCGCGGCGTCTTAGCGCGGTCGTCCGCCAGCGCGACGGATATAGACGGGTTCTACGACCAGTCGCATTTCCTGAAGGAATTCCGCGCCTTCACCGGCTCCGCGCCGTCCCTGCGCCGGGATGGCGCGCAGCCCCAGGGCTTCAGCATATCCGACCACCTCATCGATGCGGAATGCCCTGAGCATGGAACGCCCCTGGACCGCGCCGGTCGGGCAAGTATTTGTGGCAGTCTGCCCCATACCTTGTTGCCGTTTTGCCCTATGCCGAGATGACCGCTTTTGGCGCTTCTAAGTCACTTGGCATGGTCGAACTGAAAAGAGTTCCGTTTATTGAGGCTGGTTCTGCCTCCAGATGACTAAAACAAATGAGTTCAACAACTTTCAACGGTCACGTTCCATTCTTATGAGCCGAGACCAACGCCGAACAGCACAGCAACAAACAGGATCAGTCTCGTAACAAGCTCAATTGGATAGTGAAAACCAAGGACGACGGCGACCTGCAGGGCAGCGAAAGCAGCGATAGTTGGATTCGTCAGGGATTTCAGGCGGTGAGCATGCAGGACAAAGGCCGGCACGAGCAGAAGCCCTGTAAGCCGCAGGAACTCAAACCCGGCATAGTGCGCGGCTTCGAGGCGCCATAAAAGGTATTCGGAGGCCAATCTAACGAGAAGCGTCAGTGCAATATAGACGATAGGAAGGCGGTAGAAGGTCATGATGCGCCTGATATGATAGGCACGGGCGGGATGTGCATAACGCCTAAAATGATTGTCAGCGGCGCGACTACGATGGCGCGATACAGCCCCACTCCAGCCGTAGGTATTTGCCCCACTACCTGGCGGTCACAGTTAAAGGCGTCGTACAATGCGTCCATGGTCCCCTCCCTGAGCTTATCCTAGTCAAGACGACACAATCTGACAACGAACGCTTTCAGTAGGCCCGCACGGCCTATCGGCGGGCATTCACGGCGCAGCACTCGGTCTTCGTGGCTGCGGCGGGCGGATGACGACGGCGGTTCCTGTTCGGAAAAGAAACCGCTTTCGCTTGTCAATTTGCGCATCTCGGAACATTTAATGAATTTGTTTGAGTCTATTCTTCGGGTTCAAAGGTCGTCGTGACGCGGCGTACCTCGTCTTTGGTCATGCCGGGCAGAATGGCCTTGGTCCACACCCGGTCGATGCACGCCATCCCCAGCTGCACATGGACGACGCTCGGTATCGGGACCGAAAACTGAGTGTCGGGAAGCGCGAAAATACCCCACGCCCCCTCAAGCGCGATCCCGGTCTTGCTCAGGCAGATATCGACGGGAGCGATGTGCTTGGCGTGGGCGGCGTTTCTGGTTTCGACCGAGACGTCGGCGCTGAATGCGGCTGCGCCTGCGTCGTCCATGCCCACGACGATAATCATGCGGTTGATCTTGCCGTTGTCGTGCTCGGCATAGACCATGCAGGGGCCGGAGTGCACCGTTTTCAAGCGGTCGGCTGGCAGGGAGACGACAGACTGGTAGACAGTGCGATACTGCGCGGGCGCCTTGGCCAGATCGCTCTCCTGGTTGACGCCGAACAGGTAGATTTTCGGATTGTTCCCTTCTTCGCCGATTTCGCGAATAATGGCGCTGGCGTTCATGAAGACCATTTCGGCGTTGTCTGGCTTTGCCAAGACGCGTGGGGTGATGTGCGCGCCGGTGAGGTCGATGCGCACGCCTTCGACCTCACCGGCGAAGGCTATGACGTGCCGACTGTCCGACTCGGGAAACAGGAGCTTGATATAGGTTTCGACGGCTGCCCGCTCACAGTCGGTGTATTTGATGTTGCGCGTTTCCGCTGGCGCCGAGGTGGCCAGAAGCGCGCCGACGGCAGCACAATAAGCAAAAATCGAGAAGCGGTTGCGTGTCATCTATCCCCCCTGCTTGCCGCTAACCGTAACAGGCCATGGAGGAATTTCAAAGCGATTGACGGAGATCAAAGCATCGGACAGATAACGCCCCAAGCCTACTTGCGTATCCCCGTGATCATCGGCCGGTTGTCGCTCAGGGTGACGTCAAAACTGACCGTCTGTCCTGCTTCTATGCCATTGAGCAGCGCCGGATCATTGACCGGAAAGGTCATCGTCATAGCCGGCCACCCAAGCTCCGGCATCGGCTGGTGCTCCAGCGTGATCTTACCCGCTTTCGCATCGACCGACTTGACGACGCCGGTGCCGGTTCCGCTTTTCACCTCGACGACAGGAACGGCTTCGGACATGGCCATGCCGTCATGTGCTTCCTTCGTGCCGGGTGCTGGATTGCAAGCCGCGAGGGCCATAGCCAGGACGGCCAGCGCAAAGTGATTTTTCATCCAAATGTCTCCTTTACTCATCGCGCGGCTTTTCGAGGTCGCGCAGGTCCAGCCCGCGCGTCTCCTTGCCGTAACGGATGATCAGGCCCAATGCGAGCGCGATCGGCGCCATGATCATCAGCGCCGCCATGCCGAGCGCCGGCACCAGCGCGGTGATGCTCAAGGACTGCGCCAGCACGCCGCCGCCCTTGGTGCATGCCGCCACCCAGCCCGTCGCCCGCCCGCGCACCTTGAGCGGATAGCATTCGGACGTATAGGGCAACAGGATCGCCAAAAGCCCGTTCGAACCCACGATCAGGAGCGCCACCGGAAAGACCGGGCTGCCGCCAAACATTTCAAGGCCCAGCACCCAGGCCAGGCCCGCCAGTGTCACGGCGATGGCAGCGGTCAGTGCCCATTTCGTGCTCCAGCGGCTGTAGAGAAACGCGCAGAGAAACACGGTCGGAAAGGCAATCAGCGCCGATGAGGCCAGCAGTTTCGACGAGGTGCCCATGTCGTAGCCGCGTTCGACCAGGTCGGCCGGCAGCCACAGCAGAAGCCCGAAATTGATCAGCCCCCAGGCGATGGCCGCGATGGACAGCGCCGCCGTCTCGCCGATCAGGCCCGGCGTCCATAGTTTGGGTTGCGGGCCGTCGTGGTGGGCGTGGGCGAAGGTGTCGGCTTCGTCTTCCTCGCCCGCGGCCAGGGTGTGGCTCTTGGTGCCGAAGCGCGCCATGACCCTGAAGGCTTCCTCTCGGCGGCCGCGCGACAGCAGGAACTTGGCCGATTCCGGGATAAGCCCACCCATGAGCACCAGGACCAGGCCCGTCGGCAGGTTCAAAAGCCACAGGATGCGCCAGCTCCAGTCGGGCACCAGGAGGGCCGAAAAGCCCGATGCCGCGAAATAGCCACCGACGCCGCCCAACCCGCCGACCAGGACCAGCGCCCAGCCGCGATGCTTGGACGGCATGGTTTCGGCCAGAAGCGCATAGGTGACCGGCAGCATGCCGCCCGCCCCCGCCCCCATCAGGAAACACATGCCGATGTTCCAGCCAAGCGACGGCATGGCGCCACAGATCGAGGTACCGACAAAGACCACCGCCGACAAGAGGATCGACGCCTTGCGGCCATAGATGTCGGCGATGATGCCCCACAGGATCGAGCCGGTGACCGTACCGACCAGCGCGAAGAACGGCACAAGCGCCGCCTGCGATTTCGGCACGCCGTATTCGTGCGTCATGCCGGGCATGACGAAGCCGAGACTGGCAGGCTTCATGACGTCGATGACCAGCGCGACGGTCAGCACCGCCATCAGACCCCAGTGCGCCGGGCTGAGCGGTGCGTCTTCCGGCGCGTGGACCGAAATGCGCGACGCGGCCTCCATCTGGTTGCCGACGGCCTTTGGCAGCAGGCCGTAGGCGGCGACGCCGATGCCCGCGACAATCAGGAACATGCCGAGGATCATGTCCCAGCCCATGGCCATGCCGGCCAGGTGGAAGCCCATGTCCTTGCCCATCCAGAACATGGGAATGTGCATCAGCACACCGATGGTGACGAATGCGCACCCCAACGCAAAGGCCCATACGCCCCTGCGGTCCATAAACACTTTTGCGTCCATAAGCTCCCAGCCCATTTTGATTTTTCGGCAGGCTAGCGGTTTATTTGCAAAAATAAAGCTTAATTATCATGAGCTTAGGAAACAGAAGCATCAAGAAAGTAGTTACTACGTAGCAACATAATGTAATTTCAAAGCCTTAAAGAGAAATCGCTGTTCTGTGCTCCGCCTAATAGTCACGGCCTGAGGATCACTCCCATGTCGCTGGCTTTCGTAATGACAGGTTCCGGGTATTTTGACGAAGAAAGCCCCAGGGCTAAACCTGCTGCGTCCGCAAACACAAAGCCTATGCGGACGGCACTAAAATAATACCTCAACCTATCCGGTAAGCATGTGGAAACATTGCCCTGCTATCTTGTGTGACTGAGTGGGGATTTCCGAAAAGTCACGTCATGGATCACGTCTTGTCATCGGCCCTGCTGCCGCGTTACCGCAAGCTCGAAGCCGGTGATCCCGCCCCGTGGTTTTGCCAGTTGGCGACCTGCCACCCGAAGTTCGACTTTTCGTCGCTGGGCGGCCGCTACATCCTGCTGGGTTTCTTTGGCAGCGCCGGCGATAATACCGCGCGCGAACAACTGAAACTGATCGAAGAACGCGCCGCCCTATTCGACGACGCCAATGTCTGCTTCTTCGGTGTGTCGGCCGACACCACCGACCAGAGCGAGAACCGCCTTACGGAGGTCGTCCCCGGGCAAAGGCATTTCTGGGACTTCGACCGGACGATTTCCAAGCTCTATGGCGCTGCCGCCGTCAGCGGTCAGGACAATACCTATCGCCGCTTCTGGGTGCTCATCGATCCGACCCTGCGCGTCATGAAGACCTGGCCCATGGTGCCGGACGCCGTGAATCTCGCCGCCATACTCGACATGATCGCCGCCCTGCCCCCGCCCAGCCGCTTCGCCGGCCCTGAGATCATGGCGCCTGTCCTCTATATGCCGAACGTCGTCCCGCTGGACCTGTGCCAACAGCTTATCAAAGCCTATGAGGACGGAGAGCCACAGGAAAGCGGCTTCATGCGCGAGGAAAACGGCCTGACCAAGGTTGTGCAGGATCACGGATTCAAACGCCGCCGCGACTTCACCATCGAAGACGAAACGACCATGCAGACCCTGCGGATGTGCGTGCACAGACGGCTGAGGCCAGAGATCCTCAAGGCCTTCCAGTTCGACGTGACGCGCATGGAACGTTACATTGTCGCCTGCTACACCGCCGAGGACGGCGGCCATTTCCGCCCGCACCGCGACAACACGACCAAGGGCACGGCCCACCGCAAGTTCGCCGTCTCGATCAACCTCAACGATGATTTCGACGGCGGAGACCTGACCTTTCCGGAATACGGCCCGCGCAGCTTTCGGCCGCCGGTGGGGGGCGCGGTCGTCTTCTCATGCTCGTTGCTGCATACGGTATCCAAGGTCACGCGGGGACAGCGCTACGCCTTTCTGCCGTTCCTGTACGACGACGCGGCGGCCAGGCTGCGCGAAGCCAACAACGCCTTCCTCGATAGTTCGGTCACGCCGTACACCGGCAGCGAGTAAGGCCGGTTCCGCCGGCGCACGCGAAAACGCTTGTCTTCGTTGAGCGATTCTGGAAGGTAGCACCTGATGCAAGGGGGGCACGATGACTCACGGACAGACGGTCGCGGCGATTTCCAAGGGGCAATGGCAGCCATTGAAGGCCTTCGTGGCCCAGGCTTCGCCCGAGGCATCCTACGAACGCATCAAGATGGCCTTCGATGTGTGTCCGATGGATTTGGACCTCAGCGGCGTGGTCGCGGGTCCCGACGACCTGATCGGCCTGACGATCCTGGGCGCTTTTCTTATGGGCATTGGCAAACGCCACCGCGGCATGGACGTGGCCGCTGCCGTCAAGGAAAAACAGGCGATGCTCTACATGCAGCACCTGTTTGAAGCCAAGGAAGCGCTCGATGCGGCCCTGGCCATCGACCGCCGGTTCGGTCTTGCCGCCGCTTTCAACATGGCCGTCGCCATGGACGAATGGGAAGACGGCCAGAAGGACCAGGCCGAAGCCATCCTGCTCGACGCCCGCGATGTCCCGCTGTCCGGCTACGGGAACCTCCTGCAGGCGCGGCTGGAAAAATGGGGAGGTTCGCACGCCGTCATGTTCCGCATCGCCAGGTCGCGGATGCTGAGCGACGCGCCGGCGCAGAACATGCTGATCGCCCGCGCGCACTGGGAACGCTGGCTGTTCTACGCGGCCTTCGACGAGAGCGACCAGGCTGCGGAAATGGCGGCGGGCTATTTCACGGGCGAGGTGCTGGACGATCTCAGGGCGGCTTCCGAAGCCATACTCGACGCCCGGTCGGACCCCGCCGAACTGCGCCTGGCGCACGGCTGGCTTGCCTTTGTTCTCTCGGAAGCCGGCCAGCACAAGCGGGCCGTCAGGCATCTCGACCGCATCAAGGGGCACAATGATCCATCCGTGTGGTTCTTCAGCCGCACGCCCCCGGCAGTGACCAAGGGCATTATCCGCCTGAAGGCCATGCTGTCCTGACCTGCCTGCGCCATCCGGCGCCATTTCCCAAATCTTCACGCTTTTGCTGCTTTTCTGTCATAAACGACAAAAGAGTTCAGATGCGTACCCCCACAGGCTTTGGAAAAGACAGGAGAGGCAATGCCGCCACGGTCGTGGCGCTGTGTGCCGTGCCGGTCCTGTTCGCGGCCTTCGGTGCGCTTGAAATGGTCAACACCCATTCGGAGCGCGCTCGCCTTCAGGACGCGGTCGATGCCGGGGCGCTGGCCGGGGCCGGACGGCTGTCCGTAGCTTCGACCACCGACCAGGGACCGGTCGGCACCGCCGTCGGCACGGCGCAGCGCGCCATCAAAGACGCCGGCATAAAGTCAGAGGTTCAACTGGTCGCCACCGTCGCCGCCGACCGCCAGTCGATCACGGTCGATGCCACGGCCGACCATAAGGCGATCGCCGGCTTCCTGGACTTCGGTGATGCTGAAATCAAGGTCACAGCCACCGCCGAAAACCTGGGCTCGATCCCCCTGTGCGTGCTTCAGACCGCCAGCAAGGGCAAGGGCGGGATCGACATCCGCGACCAGGCGCGCGTCCGTGCCACGGGCTGTGCCATCCACGCCAATTCGAACGTGACCGTGAAATCGGGCGCCATGATCCAGGCGACCAAGACCCAGGCGGCAGGCCAGGTCACCGGGCCGGTATCGCCGCAGGGCAATTCCGGCGCCATGGCCATCCCCGACCCGTTCGTGTCAATGAACCTGAACCCGTCGACGGAATGCGAAGGCAAGCCTGAAAAGATCAAGGAAGAAAAGGGCACGACGACCTTCCTCGCTCCGGGCGTCCACTGCGAACACTATATCATCGAACAGGACGCCACCCTGGTGCTGCAGCCAGGCGAGCACTGGTTCATGGACCACCTCGAAGCCAAGAAAAACGCCATCATTCGCGGCGACGACGTGACGTTGATCTTCGGCTCGACTAAGAAGATCAACTTCGCCGACCGGGCCGCCGTGCAACTGGCCGCGCGCAAGTCCGGCCCGTTCGCAGGCTTTCTGCTGGTAACCACGCGCGACAATACCCAGTCTTTCAGCATCGCCTCGGACCGCGTCTCGAAACTGCTGGGCACGATCTACATCCCCGGCGCCGAGCTGAAGGTCTCGACCGCCGGCAACGTCGCCCAGGACTCGGCGTGGAGCATCGTCGTCGCCGATACGATCACTGTCGAAAAGAACCCGACCCTTGTGATCAACAGCGGTTATGGCGGCTCTGGCGTGCCGGTCCCCGATGGCGTCGGCCCGAAACGCAACAACGCCACGCTGTCGAAATAGCAAGCTACCGTTACTGCGTGGCCAGGCGGGCGTGCATGGTCGTAAACAGCGCCATCAAATTGCGGAAATCGACACCCTTGACGAAGAAGGCGTGACAGCCGGCCGCCGTTGCTTTCTGGCGCAGCGCTGTATCGGAAAAGGCGGTATGAGCAACAACCATCGCCTGGGCCGTCTCCGCGTCGGCGCGCACCGTGCGGCAGACCTCGGTGCCGTCCATGTCGGGAAGCTCCATGTCCACGACCACGAGATCGGGATGGATGGCGCGCGCCGTGGCGATGGCGTCGCGGCCATTATGACAGACGCAGGCCTCGTCGCCCTGCTCTTCAGCGACCCACATCAGGGTCTGGGCCAGCATCTGGTCGTCTTCAACAATCAGTACGCGCATGTGCAAGGTCCCCTCGGTGGCGATTCCCTATAAGGTATCCGGGCGTCCGTAAGTTTGCAGCGCCGCGCGTCCGCCACTTTATAGCCAGGCCCTAAGCGCCGAATATTTGGGCATTTTATGAAACATCCCGGCGGCTTTATTTCCGGATAACGGGAATATTTTATCGCCCTGCCAAAGGTTTGAGGGACGCGAGCAAAAGCTTATGCCCGCACCATCATCGCCACATCGCGCCTTTACGCCGTCCGTCCGATGATACGTATGCGTCCCCGAATAGGATTCGGGTGACGCTTCCTCACTGGCGGCCCGGGTCCATTGCCCCCCTCAGCATCCGGGCCGCCAGCTGAGATGCTTAAAGCTGAGCGAGGAACACGACGTGGCCGACGCCCTGACACCCGACCTGACCGCATGGATCGACTGCGCCTGGCTTATCGGCGCCGCCATGCTGGCCACGGCCAGCCGCTTTACCGAACCAAAAGAGTAGTCCATGCGCGCCGGGGTTGGGACCGCATACGGGCAGATGGATGCGCCTGAGGCGATGCCTGTCATCGAATTTACTGATGACTTCGCCGACAGCCCTGAAGCCATCGCGCGCGGCCAACGTTACCTGGCTTGGACGGCGGGCGCCGCACTCACCTTCGTCCTGGCTGCGACCGTCACCGTACACGTCGCCCGCGAGAAACACGAACGCGCGGTCTACCGGTCGAACCAGAACGCGGTCATGCTGGCGATCGGCAGCGGCATGTCCCAGCCGTTTCCGAT